>JAGAOB010000080.1 GCA_017623895.1 Clostridia bacterium | reverse complement strand
GCTTGAGGAACAGTTATTCACCAAGGAGGAATACCGCAAGCATATCGGAGAGGTAAAAGCAAGGCTTGATGCAGCCATCAAGGATGCAAGTACAGGCATTATAACAAACGAATTCGTAGCTCAATATATTGACAAAATCTTCGTCACATTAACCGATGATGATACGGCGAAGCTCGAAATCAAGATATTTACGGGCAAAAGCACCGAAAAATGGCTTAAAAAGCTCAATGCACGGAGTAGAAGTCGTACGGGTGTCACGTCTAAGAAGATGATCGAAAGCTACGAAAACAACCTGAAGTAAGCTCGGTTGATCTCGTAAAGCGAAATAAAAAGGCGGCAGCCTTCTGTGATTCGGAAGACTGCCGCTTTTTTCGCGGACCTTTAAGTCGCAATGAAAAGATTTGTTTGTTGAAAAAAAGTCGAAAAATTGCATTGACTTTTCCATACTTATGGTATATAATGAATTTGTCCTTCCGCCGACAGCCGCGGTGTAAGGCTCTTTGTCTTATCAAGAAGTCTGCTTCGAGGGGCGGGGAACCGTGGTTAACTCCTTTTAAGAGAATAAACTTTTATGAAGAATCGATGGTTATTTTTTTGAACGAGGGGCTATTATGAATACTTTACAAAAACAGAATAAGGGATTGCGGCATCGCAAGCGAAAGCCCTTAACCAAAAAGGGGATCCTGTGGATCTGCTTGGGATCTACGCTGGGAGCTTTGCTTTTGGCGGGGATTATCTTCGGGTGGATCTGGTTTAAGACCCATTTTGATTATGATCACAATCCCATTACCAAGGACCCCGACCAGCTCGGTGTGGTGGAGCCACCCGACGAATTGAAGCATATTACCAATATTGCGCTGTTCGGGATCGATTCCCGCAACGACGATTATAAGGGCCTTTCCGATTCCATTATGATCATTTCCATCAACACCAAAACGGGATCGATCAAGCTGGTTTCGGTGATGCGGGATAGCCTCGTGAGCGTTGAGGGACACGGATATCAGAAAATCAACGCCGCGTATAGCTACGGCGGCCCCGAATTGGCCATCAAGACGTTGAATCAGACCTTTCGGCTGAACATAATGAATTACGCTACCGTGGACTTCGTCGGAATGGCGGAGATCGTGGACGCCGTAGGTGGCGTAGAGGTAGAGCTGACCAGAGCGGAGATTTTTCAGGTCAATTCTTGTATCGACGAATTGGCGCAGAAGCGTGGATTGCCGCGGAATTACGTTTCCAAGGCAGGGGTTCAGACCTTGAGCGGCGTGCAGGCCGTTGCCTTCTCCCGTGTCCGCTACGTCCCCACCGTGAACGGAACCCGTGACGATTACGGACGCACCGAGCGTCAGCGGTTGGTGATGAATCAGCTGTTCCAAAAGGCGCTGAATCTGCCTCTGGCCCAATATCCCACCCTGATCAAAATGATGCTGCCATACGTGCAGACGTCGATGGGATACGACGATATCTTTGCTCTTGCAAAGATCTTGAAGGCGGACAGCGTGTCTATGCAGCAGGGGCGTATTCCCATTGACGATTCGGTGATCAGCAGCGGATTTCACGTTCCCTACATCGGCTCCTGCGTGTATTACGATCTGGAGTTTGCCGCGGATCTTTTGAATGCGTTTTTCTTTGACGACGTGACCTTCGAGGATTACGTGGCCGAACACGGGATTCGGATGAATAAGTGGTACGGTGGCTCTTCGGGATCCTCCTCGGGTGGTTCCTCCAAGCCGTCTACCAATACCCAAAAGCCCGATTCTTCTCAATCCACGAACGAGACCACCGACGGATCCGATCCTACGGACACGTCGGATTCCTCCGATACGGGAACGACCACCGACAAGGAACCGTCGGTATCCACCTCCCTTCCCATTCTCCCCGGAACCTCAACCACGAATTCCTCCGACGCTACGGGGGACGAGACCTCGGACACGGATGCGGGAGCGGATACGGATACGGATACGGATGCGTCCGACAAGGAATCCTCTGCGGATTCCGACAAGGCGACTTCCGATGCCTCGGATGAAGAGAACGACGAATAAAAATACAAAAAAGAAGCAAATCGACGGAATTTCCCCTCGGTTTGCTACTTTTTTTACATTTTCCCTCTTGCATTACTCCCCATAATGTGTTATAATGATTTATTATACAGAGAAACGAATGATATTTCCCGACGGGGTTTCGTTGATTCAAGGAAGGACGTAAAAGTATGAACGTTGCAATTATCGGATTCGGTGTGGTAGGCTCGGGTGCTTACGATACGATTCGGGACGGAAAGACCGATCTTACGGTTAAAAAGATTTTGGATCTTGCAATTCGCCCCGGATATGAAGATGTGATGACCACCGATTATAACGAGATTCTTACCGACCCGACCATTGCCGTCGTTGCCGAATCCATCGGGGGACTTCACCCCGCACGGGAATTGGTTCTTTCTGCCTTGAATGCGGGAAAGCACGTGGTTACCGCGAACAAGCTTTTGATGGCGACCTGCTATCGGGAGCTGATGGAAGCGGCGGCGTACAACGGTGTCGTGATCCGCTTTACGCCCTCCGCAGGGGGCGGAATTCCTTGGCTTTCGTCCTTGCGCCGAACGGCACGAGCGGGTTCGATCAATAAGATCGAAGGAATCTTGAACGGAACGACCAACTTTATTTTGGATAAAATGGCGCGGGAAAACGCAGATTTTGCCGAAACCTTGGCCGAAGCCCAAGCCCTCGGCTACGCAGAAAAGGATCCCTCCTCCGACATCGACGGATTGGACGTCCGCTATAAGGTGGCGTTGTCCTGCAACGTTGCCACGGGGTTGACCGCTTCTCCCGAATTCATTCCTGCGTTTGGAATTCGTCATATTCGCAAATGCGATTTTGAATGGATGCAAAAGCAGGGTAAAACCTGCAAGCTTTTGGGCAACTACCGTCTTAATCCCGACGGAACGGTGGCGCTGTTCGTCCAGCCTGCCGTCCTTCGGACTGATACTCTTTTTGCTTCCGTGCAAAAGAATTTTAATCTGGTTTCCCTGCAGGGCGACCGCGTGGGAGAACTTTCCTTCTACGGTCAGGGCGCGGGCAAGGATCCTACGGGCTTTGCGTTGGTTCAGGATATGCTGGACATTTCCGAGCATTCTCCCGAAGGGACGTACGAATACAAGCCTGCCGTGGTGGATAATACCAAAGCGGTCTTTGCGTATTACGTGCGCACCCCCGACGGGGCGGTTACCGTTACCGAGGCGATGTCCGTTGCGGATATGACGGCGTATGCCGCAACCCTTCCTGCACAAACCTTTATCGCGGCGATCTATGAATAAAAATTTTCCGCATATTGCGGGAACAGAGGAATAAATTTATGTTGAAAGTCGTAAAATTCGGTGGATCTTCTTTGGCATCTGCCGAGCAGTTTGCTCGGGTCAAGGCCATCGTTGAGAGCGATCCTGCCCGAAAGGTCGTGGTGGTTTCTGCTCCCGGGAAACGCTTTTCGGGAGATACGAAGGTCACCGATCTTCTCTATATTTGCCACGCTCATATTAAATATCACGCTCCGTTTGAAGACGTGTTTGAGGATATCGCGGGGCGCTACCGTGAAATCGCCGACGGCTGCGGACTTACGCAGGATCTGGAATCGGAATTTGAGTCGGTCAAGCAATTTATTCAAAAGGCTCCCACTGCCGATGCCATTGCCTCCCGCGGAGAATACCTGAACGCCAAGCTGATGGCAGAATACCTGGGATACACCTTTATCGACTCCAAGGATTGGCTTTGCTTCAACTATGACGGGCGGGTGGATTTTGAAAAATCCTACGCCACGCTGAAGGAGCTGTTCGCCCGTGCGGGGAAGGTGGTTCTTCCCGGCTTTTACGGGGCGATGCCCGATGGGGAGGTCAAAACCTTTACCCGTGGCGGAAGCGACGTGACGGGTGCCATTGCCGCCGCCGCGTTGGATACGGACGCTTACGAGAATTGGACCGACGTTTCGGGGATTCTTATGGCGGACCCCCGAATCGTGGAAAATCCCCGTCCCATCGAGCAGGTCACGTTCAGTGAATTGCGAGAGCTGTCTTATATGGGTGCCGACGTGCTTCACGAGGAGACCGTGTTCCCCGTTCGGCAGAAGAATATCCCGTTGTACATCAAAAATACCAACGATCCCTCCGCCCGAGGTACGCTGATTCTCGAAGAATTTGAACGGGAAAGCGAAGAGGATAAAAAACGCTTCGTGACGGGCATTACGGGTCGCAAGAATTATTCCATCATCACCCTGTCGAAGGCGCGGATGAACAGCGAGGCGGGCTTTATTCGCCACGCGTTGAAGCTGGTGGAGAAATACGGCGTTACCGTGGAATATATCACCTCCAGCATTGATTCCTTTT
Organism: Clostridia bacterium; assembly: GCA_017623895.1. Classification (GTDB taxonomy): domain Bacteria; phylum Bacillota; class Clostridia; order Oscillospirales; family UBA644; genus RGIG995. The sequence goes on along the minus strand of JAGAOB010000080.1, from coordinate 5,665 downwards.
CCATCGTCGTTTCCACCAAGCAGATTGAATTTTCGCTCCACGACTTGACGGCGGATCTCAATGAGGTGCTCAACCCCGACCGCATCAAGGTGGACCACGGCATCAGCTTGGTTGCCGTGGTGGGACGGAGGATGGCTTGGAACGTAGGGGTGTCGGGACGACTGTTTGCCACCCTGGGAGAAAACAGCATTAACATCCGTATGATTGAACAAGGGTCCGACGAAATCAACATCATCATCGGAGTCGAGGATAAGGATTTCAAAAAGACCATCCGCGTGCTCTACGATAGCTTTACCTAATAATACTTTTTGGAGGAATATAGTATGAAACTTTACAACGTTGCCGTTCTCGGTGCTACGGGTGCCGTAGGCCGCGAAATGCTGAAGGTTCTTGAAGAACGCAATTTCCCCCTCGGCGAGCTTCGCCTGTTGGCTTCTGCCCGCAGTGTGGGAAAGGAAATCGAATTTAAGGGAAAAAAGATTGCGGTGCAAGAGGCTTGCCCCACCGCCTTCGAGGGTATGGACATCGTTTTGGGTGCGTCCACCAACGCCGTTGCCAAGGAATTGGCCCCTCACATCGTTAAGGCAGGCGCCGTTTTCGTAGATAACTCCAGTGCCTTCCGTATGGATCCCGACGTTCCCCTGATCGTACCCGAAATTAACGGAGACGATGCCAAAAAGGATAAGGGAATCATCTCCAACCCCAACTGCTCTACCATCATCACTCTCGTCGCAGTCAACGGCATCAATAAGCTGTCCCCCATTCAGTCTATGGTGGCTTCCACCTATCAGGCCGTCAGCGGTGCCGGTGCCGCAGGTCCCGTGGAATTGGCGGAACAGACCAAGGCGCTTGCGGAAGGCAAGCCCGTGGTTTGCAATACCTTCCCCTATCAGATCGCCGCAAACCTGATTCCCCAGATCGGCGGATTCAACGACGACGGATACACCACCGAGGAAATGAAAATGCAGAACGAGGGCCGCAAAATTCTGCACCTGCCCGAGCTGACCGTTTCCTGCACCTGCGTCCGCGTCCCCGTGGTGCGTTCCCACTCCATTATGGCAACGGTAAAAACCAAGGATAAGCTGACCGTGGAACAGGTCAAGCAAGCCGTTGCTAACACCGCAGGATGCGTTTTGGTAGATGATCCTGCCGAAAAGAAATATCCGATGCCTCTCGATACCTCCGATCAGGATCTGGTCTTCGTAGGTCGCATCCGCAAGGATCTGACCGACGACAACAGCATCGTCTTGTGGTGCTGCGGCGACCAAGTCCGCAAGGGTGCGGCGACCAACGCCATTCAAATCGCCGAGCTTCTCACGAAATAAAAACGCTGTTTTCATCGTACGCGAAGGGTGTCGCTCATAGTGAGCGACACCCTTTTTTATATTTTTTCTTTTTACAGCATCTTTGCCCGCAATTCCTCGGGAGAGAGGGAAGACAGGTCGGCGGGAGCCACGTCGAAAACGGTGACGCAGCCCTTGGTGCCTCGGCTGTGCATCTTGTACAGGGCGCGAGCATATGCCGTAATGACCGACGCCGTAAATTCGGGATTGGAATCCAAGGTCAGCTTGTATTCAACCACGTGCTTGTGTTCGTTGTTCCATCCCGTGGTTCCCGTGCGGATGACGCTTCCGCCGTGGGGAAGCCCCGCGTGGTTTTGCTTCAATTCTTCCATAGAAATGAAATGAACAGTGGTGTCGTAATCTGCAAAATAGTTGGGCATCGTCTTGATCTCGTTTTCGATTTTTGCAAGATCAGCCCCTTCTTTTGCCACCACAAAGCACTCTCTGGTGTGCTTTTGCCGTGTCGTGAGATCGGGATTTTCTCCTCGACGTACCGATTCCATCGCGGCTTCGACGGGGACGGTGTACTGCCGTGCGTCAAGAACGCCGTCAATGCGGCGAATGGCGTCGGAGTGGCCTTGGCTTACGCCCTTTCCCCAAAAGGTGTAATCGGTCCCATTGGGCAAAACGGCAGAGGCATACAGTCGGTTCAGGGAAAACATTCCGGGGTCCCACCCTGCGGAGATCAAGGCGATATGCCCCGATTCTTCTGCGGCCTTGTGGACCGCGTCGAAATGGGCGGGGATTTTTGCGTGAGTATCAAAGCTATCGATCACGTTATATTTTTTTGCAAACTCGGGGGTCATCGTGGGAAGGTCCGTAGCGCTTCCGCCGCACAGAATCAAAACGTCCACGTCTTGATTTCCTTGCTGCAGCACCTTTGCCGAGAATACGGGAGTTCCGTTGGTTTTGACCGTATCGGGGTCCCGACGGGTATAGACTCCCACCAATTCCATATCGGGGGCAGCGTTGACGGCGCATTCTACCCCTTTCCCGAGATTTCCGTAGCCGTAAATGGCAATTTTCATAATGATTCCACCTTTATTCTATGTTAGTCAAAATCGAATCCCACGCGCTGAGACTGCGGATCCCATTTCAGTCTTGCGTCAAAGGATTTCCCTGTACGGGGAGATACGAACCCCACCAGCTTTGCCGTGGTCCCCGTTTCCAACAGAGACCGTGCCGCAGAAAGGGGGATCACCCTACCGCACATCGTGTTCCAAATGGTAAACTTGCAATTTTTTTCCTTGTAATTCAAGCACCCGTAGCCGTACGTCCCCTTGACCACCTTGCCGCCGCAGAGAGGGCAGATCCCTACCTCGTCCCGATAAAATCCGTCGTATACGTCGGTTTCAGGGGGGGATTGCCTTCGGACCGAGGCAAAGACCGCGGCGATTTCCTTTTCTGCAAGGGAGACGCTTTCGTCCACGGTGATCTCGCCGCGATAGACGGCCTTCAGCGCCTTGCCCAGCTCGGAGGTCTTGTATTTGTCCATAGAAATTTCCATACGAAGCAACGCTTCGATCAGAGAAATTCCCTTGGGCAGAATGGTATATACGTCTTTTTTCAGATGAATGTATTCGCTTTTTCGGGCGTTGTCAATGATCCCCGTTCGAGTGGCCTCGGTGCCCAACTCCAGCCCCTCGAAGATGGCGCGGTATTCTTCGGCGTCGTCCTCGGTTTAGATGCTTGCTTTTTCTTCTCGAAAAGGATTTTTGAGATAATTGTTCAGGGTCTCAATGGTATAATGCTTGGGCGGCGTAGTCTCCTTTTCCACGGGGGTAAACGCAACGTTTACCCTGTCTCCCTTGGATAGGGCCGGGAGGATCTTATCCTTTTGTCCTCCGTCGTCGTATCGCATCCATCCCGCAGCGGTAATGGTCGTTCCCTTCAGAGAAAACTCCTCCATCCCCCCTACGTCGATGGTGATTTCGGTTTTTTCCGCTTGACATTCCTCGGAACAGAACACCGCAACGAAGCGCCGCACTACCGTGGAATAGACCTGAAGCTCCTTTTCGGACAGCGAAGCCTTTGCGGGAATTTTATACGGGGGGGTCAACGCCGAGTGGGATTCGATCTTGGAATCGTCAACAATTGATTTTTTGAATTTACATTCTACGGGATATCCGATTTTTTTGACTCCCTGAAGCACCTTTTTAATCTTGTCCTGCTCCGCGGTGGCCAAGTATTCGGAGTTTGTGCGGGGATAGGTCAGATAACCCGCCTCGTACAACTTTTGTACGATGGCAAGGGATTCTTCCATCGGCATTTTGTACTTTTTTCCCAAGGTGTTCTGCAGGGTGGAAAGGGAGTACAGCTTTCCGGGGTTGAGGGTGGTTTTCCGCTTTTTAACGGCGGTGACGACCGCGTCGGATTCATTGTACTTTTTGCAGAATGCCTCCGCCTTTTCTCGTTCTTCCTTGGGAAATTTGGTCTTGGAGGTCAACTCCACCGTCTCCCCGTTGGTCTCGGTCTTGGAAACGATGGCGTAATAAACGTCGGGTACGAAGTTTTTGATTGCCATATCTCGATCGTAAATTGCCTTAACGATGGGAATGATCACTCTCCCTACCCGCAAAAGAGACCCCGTTTTCAAGGTGGCGTAGCGGGTCAGATTCACCCCGTAAAGCCAATCCATATACGTACGGGCGTAGCCCTCTCGTGCAAGGTTGTCGTAATTGCTTTCGTCGGGAAGATCCTCCAACGCCGCCAAGATGGTTTGGGGCGTTTGATCGGGAAGCCACAGCCGCTTGAAGGGCTTGGTGATCGTCCCTTCAAAGGCCTTGCTGACGCAGGTTCGGACGATGATCTCACCCTCACGGTCCGAGTCCCCCGCGTTGATGATGGTGTCCACGTCGTCCCGCTTGCATAGGGCTTGGATCACGTTGAACTGACGAACGATTCCTTCGTCGGGCTTCTTGTCTGCGGCGGATTTCAGATGATATCGGAATTGCTTTGGGAAGCAGGGGAGATTTTCCATACTCCAACGGGTCCGCCCTTCGGGGAGCGGAGAATAGTCCTCAATGTCCGCCAAGGAGAACAGGTGACCGAACGCCCACGTGACCGCGTAGCGATCTCCCTCGTAATAGCCGTTTTTCTTGTTCAGTTTATCTTTTTTGCCCTCCTCGATGGACGCTACGATGTTACGTCCCAGGCTGGGCTTTTCGGCAATGATCAGTTGCATGAAGCATCCCTTTTAACTGTATTTTTTCTTTGCGGCTTTCACTTTTTGGTCAAAGGCGGCCTTTTCCAAGGAAAATCCGCGGTATTTTTCCCACGGAGAAGCCCCTGCGAAGGCGTCCTTCCAAAAAGCATTCAATGCGTCGAATCCGTGGGCGTCGTTGGACATCGCGCAGATGCAAAGATCCGCCTGGGGATCGATAAGAGCCAAGGATTTACTGCCCTCGTTGTCTCCGAACTGCCAATAGTACCTTCCGTTTTTATCCTCAAAAAGTCCCATCCCCGCCGTCCATTTCAGCCCGCCGAAGAGCTCGACTTGGGGCTGAAGCATTTTTTCCAGCGTCAGCGGAGCAAGACATTTTCGGGAGGTTTGCGGGACGAACAGTTTGTTCAGAAACAGGCAATAGTCCATAGGAGTGGTGTAGAAATATTTTGATGCGTTGGGCTTTTCTGCCCGCACCCGTTGATTCGCTTGCCCCTTTACGTGGGGATGGGCGAATTTTTCCGCAAATTCCTCTTTCCACACGAAGGAAGAGGAATTCATCCGAAAAGGCTGAAATACCAATTCGTTTACAAGGGCTTGTAAATCGGTCTTGGTTGCCTGCTCCATCGCCCGTTGCAGGTAAAGCAGGGCGTAGTTGGAGTAAGAAAACACCGTGGTGGGCATAAGCTCAATGTGCGTGGGCAAGGTGGGATGCTTGCGCAGAGGAAACCCCGACGTGTGGGACAGAACAGAGCGCCCCGTAACGTAATCCAGGTTGCGTTCCCCCGGAAGAAAGGGCTCCGCGGTATATTCGGTCAGAGGACGGTCTAAATTCAAAATTCCTTCCTCGTGCAGCTTCCACGCGGCGTAAGCCACCACGGGGGCTGCCAGCTGATCTGCCCAAAAAACGCTGTCCGTCGTCAAGGGGGAATTATCGATCTGGCTTTGAATCCCTGCAGCACCCTTCAGCAGAACCGACGCTTCTCCGCAGATCGCTACGGAAATTCCCTTGCACACCGAACGGGTCAAGATGCCCGTCAGCCGATCGGTAAGCGTGGAGCGGTATTTCTCCTCCCGAATTTTCTCGTAATTCATTCTGCGGTCCCCTTCCTTTCTCTTATCTTAATATTATAACACTTTTTTTTCTTAATTGCAAGAG
>JAGAOB010000079.1 GCA_017623895.1 Clostridia bacterium | reverse complement strand
TTCAAGAGCATTGATAAGGTAATCCAAATCCAGCGCCATCCATTCACGGTATCCGGCATCGATTCCGTTTGTGTCAACTGGCATTAATAGATTGTGACCATTACATTCAAATCCATGTCCTGCGTAATAAAATAAGGCAACATCATAATCAGGCAAACGAGCTTCCAAATCGTCAATTGCAGTATGCATTGCAATTCGATCTAAATTCTCGTAACACAATACATCAAAATTTAGATTTTTTAATTTATTTGAAATTTCTCTACAATCATTTATTGCACAGTCAAGTTCGCTTAAACAGGCATACTGATAATTATCATTTCCAATACAGAGAGCTATTTGTTTGCGCATGATTTTGCACCTTTCTACCACTTTGTAGTTTGTGACTTTTCACAATGTGTTTATTAAACTACGAATAACATTGTTTTATTATTTTTTCGCATGTTGTAAAATTTGAGTTTTTCTGTTTTTAGTCCAGCTGATAAAAAGAAAATATAACCCCGTAAAGCCGCATGAATACTTTGGTTTATAATAAAAACACCATTGAGTCTGAAGTTGATGGTTCAGACTTCAATGATGTCTTTACTTGGCGGAGGTAGGGGGAGTCGAACCCTCGCGCCGGCTTTCAACCGACCTCCTGGTTTTCAAGACCAGCCTCTTCAACCACTTGAGTATACCTCCGAATATTAAATTATTGCGTTAGAAACGTTATTAGAATTGGACAAAATCGGGTGGTGTTAAAAACGATGAAGTGCAGTGTTTGCAAGGGATTGGTGAGATGGATGTTCTGTTAATCGCACAAGTTTTCAAGACCGCCTCGTTATGACCGCTTCGATATGCCTCCGAATACGAAATCTATTGTACCACATTTTCAAGCAAATGTCAAGAAGAAATCTCCCGAAAATCTTCGGGAGATCCATTTATTTTGAGGATTTAATCATATTTTCCAGAGACTCCAGCACCCAGCGGCGTCTTTCCTCGTCAAGTGCCTGAACCTTTTCCCAAAGCTCGGAGGCTCGGTATTGGGCAGTGCAGGTCAAAACATCCTGAAAAACGTAATCCGCGGATACCTCCAGGACATTCAGAAGATCAATTAAAATTTCATAGCGGGGAAAGGATTCTCCTCGCTCGATCATAGACAAATAGTGCGGAGCAATATCAATTTTTTCGGAAAGCTGCTCTTGTGTGAAGCCCAAAGACTTTCTTCGATCCTTAATTCTTTTCCCGATTCTCTTATCAATCATCGTTCCTACGCCCCTCTGTAAAAACTATCATTCTTATTTGTATTATAGCAAGAAACAGTACTATTTTACAGTATCGAACAATGATATTATTACCGAATCAATACAGAATAAATCAAAAAAATCACAGGTAAAACCTGTGAGTCTCGGATTGGATTCATTTTCTTTTTCGCCGAAATCGGCGGTAGCGATAGGGGGTGGGGTCGTGAAACTCCTCGTGGACGTGGCGCCGATCAAAATTAGCGACCAACGTCGGAGGGGAAGCATATTCGGCGCGCAGGGCGGTGTAAGGAAGCACTTCGGCAGCACCCCGTTGTTTCAGCAGATTGCGGCAGGCGTTGACCGTAGCACCTGTCGTATATAAATCGTCCACCAGAACGATCCGCTTTTTCGAAATGTCCCGCTTTGATTCTCCGATACAGTATGCGCGCTTCGCGTTTTTCTCCCGTGCCAAGGGGGTTGTGCATTGGGTTTGAGAGGGAATTCCCCGTTGCTTTTTCAGCAGGCAGGGATCAAAGGGGAGGTTTAATCGTCGTGCCATCTTCTTGGCAATGACGGCACTTTGATTGTACATTCTCGGTCGCCCGTCCTTTGCCCGAGGAACGCAGGTCACTACGTCCGCCGAATCTCCCCGCAAAAGAAAGCGCTCGGCCATTTCCTTTCCCAAATATACACCAAAGGCCTTTGCGCCGTTATATTTGAAGCGGTGAAGTCCCCGTCGCAGGGGTTCCTCAAAGCGGTACAGAGACACTCCGTTTCGCACCTGCGCCATAGGAATTTTCAAATTGCCTTGGATGATTTTCTGCTGACACTCATCACAGATTCCCTCGGCACAACGGGGATCTACGGTTTTTCCGCAAACGATACAGCATTTGCCGAAAATAATATGTAGCAAATTCAAAACGGACACCTCGTTTCGGGATAGAATTGGAAAGGGTATGAAAAGGATTCTAAATCTCAGAGGAATCATCATAACATAGTACAAACGCATTGAGGAGGAATGACGATGGATACGATCAAATTGAACTCCCGCGGTCCCGACGTTTCCCTGCTGCAGGCGATCCTGAACCGTTTGGGATTTAACGCGGGGACCGTGGACGGTATTTTTGGGACGCGAACCCAAAACGGGGTTGTACGGTTTCAGCGGTCGGTGGGGCTTTCTCCCGACGGAGTGGTCGGGCCAAGAACGTGGGCGGCGTTGGAGCCGTATATTATGGGATATCAGACCTATCTGATTCGAAAAGGCGATACTTTCTTCGATCTTGCAAGGCGGTTTAACACGTCGATTTCCGCCATTGAAACGGCAAATCCCGATCTGAACCCCAACGAGCTGCAGATCGGGCAACGGGTAATCATTCCCACGCGGGATGCGGTAGTGCTGACGAACATTCCCTACACGTCCCAAACTCTGCGGCGCAACATCGAGGGCTTGACCAAGCGTTATCCCTTTTTGCGCACGGGAGTCATCGGGCGATCGGTAAACGGACAGCAGATTCCCTATCTGATGTTCGGGGACGGTCCCGTCAAGGTAGGATATAACGCATCCCATCACGCCAACGAGTGGATCACAACCCCCGTTCTGATGAAGTTTACCGAGCAAATGTGCCGCGCCTATTCCTTGGGCGTTTCGCTGGGAGAAAGTGACGTTCGCCGACTGTGGCAAAGAACCACTTTCGTCATCGTTCCGATGGTCAACCCCGACGGCGTGGATCTGGTGACGGGGGAATATCCGCCGGGATCACGGGAATACAACGCGGCGCGGGCATTGAACACCGATCTTCCCTTCCCCGACGGATGGAAGGCAAACATCGAGGGAACCGACCTGAATCTGAACTATCCCGCAGGCTGGGAGGAGGCAAGGCGAATCAAATACGAGCAGGGCTTCACCCGACCGGGACCGAGAGATTTTGTGGGGACGTCTCCTCTGTCCGCCCCCGAATCGAGAGCGATGGTGCAATTTACCGAGCGGCAAAGCTTTCGCTTGATTCTCGCCTATCACACCCAAGGGGAGATCATCTTCTGGAAATATCTCAATTATCAGCCCGAAAACTCCTTGGAGATCGCCCGCAGGTTCTCGGAGGTCAGCGGATATTCAGTGGAGGAAACACCCTATTCCTCGGGATTTGCGGGATACAAGGATTGGTTCATCCAAACCCGAAATCTGCCGGGATATACCATCGAATGCGGTCGGGGAGTAAATCCCTTGCCCATTTCTCAGTTCAACGAGATCTATCGGGACAATTTGGGGATTTTGCTTTTGGGCGGAGAATTGGCCGAATAAAGAAAAAGTCAAGGGTCTGCAATGCAGACCCTTATTTTTATGTTTTGACGGCGGACTCTCCGGCGGTCTTCAAGGCCCCTACCACTTGAACGAAGCGAATGGCGTAACGAACCAAGGCGAACAGCATCAGCCCCGTACTGATCAAAACGGGAACGATGACGTACCACGCCGCCGAAGGCTCGGGGGAAAACAAAACCAAATACGCCATAACCGCGTAGAAGAATGCGGTGGACAGCTTTCCGAACCATTCCGACGAGCGCATCGACTTTATTTTGCGGTACAAAAGAATCCCGCCGATCCCCTGAAAGCTTTCTTTGATGATGATCACGGAAAACAAGATCCACATTACGGGATAACGGAACAACAAGCATCCCGAAACCACCGCCTGCGTCAGCTTATCCGCAAGGGGGTCAAGAATCTTGCCAAGCTCAGTCTCCATATGAAATTTACGGGCAATAATTCCGTCCACAACGTCGGTTGCGGCAGATAAAAGAATCACCACCGCCCCGAAGATATCCTGCTTCAGGCAATACAGCACCGCAAAAATGGGAAGCAGTAAGATCCGCACATAGCACAGGATGTTGGGAACAGAAAAAAGTTCTTTACGGGTTTCCGCGCGCACTGAGGTACACTCCTTACACATTACTTAAGGTATTCTACTATATTATACCCATATAATAGATTGTATACCCGTTCCCCCTTGAAAGTCAATAGTTTTTTCAAATAATTTACAAAACGTTCCTTTTTCTGCGGGATTCGACACAAAAACGAAGGGCGAGGGAGATCGACGCCGTGCTTCTCGCCCCGACGTGGATCTCCCTCTCGGCTTCCCGTTCAGTCCTTCATCCCGAAAATCGCCTTCAGCAGTCCCCGAAGACACTTGGGCGATTTGATGGTTACGATCTTCATACGTGAACCACACCTCCCCGAAAGATTCAATCCATCTTATGCCGAAGAGAGAAAAATGGTCAACGAAAATCAAAAACCGCAACAGGAAGAATCGTTTCTTACAGAAAAATTACGAATCCCCCTTGCAAAACGGGGGGATTCGTGTTATAATATAGGTATGTTTTAATTTTCGACAGATTTTTCATCGCGGCAAAAAGAGAAATTTTTCCGCAGAATCGGAAGCAACGCGGCAAGCCCTCCCGCCAAAACGAGAGTGATCACCGTTTCGGGAAGCATATAGGACATATTGTAGAACAACGCCCAGCTCAACGCCGTATACCCTTCCTCTGCCCACATTCCGAAAAATGCCCAGCCTGAAACAAAGTGGCAGGCGTATCGCAGAATACATACGAAGACCGTTCCCAGAATTGCCCGAACAGAATCGTTCCCTTTGAAAATTCCCGCAAGCCCGATCACGGTATACGCGAGAATATAATCCAAAAGAATACTGCAAACCAGCACCAACGGAGAAAGGCCCCAGGTGCCCATTCCTTCCATAAAGCCCATCATCAGCTGCAGCAGGGCGTTGACCAGGGCACAGCCAAGGCCCCATTTCGTGCCAAAAAGAAGGGCGACCAGAATTACGGGGACCATCGCCCCCAGAGTCACCGACCCGCCCTGCGGCCAGAATTTCAGCGGAGCCCAGAGGCTCAAGACGAAGGACAGCGCTACCATCATAGCACAGACGGCGAGTTTTTTCAAAGAATCGGATTTCTTTTTCATAAGAAATTCCTCCCATAATAAAATTATAAAAATGAAAGCTCGCCAACGATTTTTCCGTGCCGGCATTTGGAAAACCGTCAAAAAAAATCCTCCCACCGTACGGTAAGAGGATGATGTTTACACCAATGATATGTTTGCATCTTCCCTCCGCAGGCTCTTGCTCCTGTTCAGGTTCAATGGGTTTCGGGCTTCTGCCCGCTCTCAGCGCAGTATCAGCGCACCCCGGCAAGGGTATTCATTTTTACGGGAATATTATACCACGTTTTTTCTCTGTTGTAAAGCCCTTGAATCATTTTGTAAGTATTTTGTCGAAATCTACATAGGAGAACACGCTATGAAAAAGCACGTTTTCATCCTTAATCCTCAAGCAGGATTCAAAAAAACCGAGCAAATGAAGGCACTGATCAGCGACACCTTCGGGAAGCTTGCGGAGATCCGACTGACCGAACGGGCGGGCCACGCCACACAAATCGCGCAGGAATATTCCGACTCCGTTATCTGCGCCGTAGGCGGAGACGGAACGGCAAACGAGGTTCTTTGCGGAACCGTTGGGTCGAACAACACCCTTTGCGTGATTCCTCAGGGCAGCGGAAACGATTTTGTACGCACTCTGTATCAAAGAATCACGAAAAAGCACGACCCAAAGCATATTCTGGGAAAGCTGAACAGCTTCCGTGAGCGAAATATCGACTGCGGGCGTGCCAACGACGGTTATTTTATGAACATCGCATCCGTGGGCTTTGACGCCGAGGTGGTGCGCAATTCCGAACGGTACAAAAACAAGCCTGCCTTGCGAAAGATCAGCTACATTCTCTCTATGTTCTATACCATTTTTCATTATCACGGTGTGGATCTGGAGGGAGAGATCGACGGCGTTGCATTCAAGCAAAAATCGCTGCTGCTCTGCATCGCAAACGGTAAATACTACGGCGGCGGCATCAAAATTGCACCCGAAGCGGAAATCGACGATGGGAAGCTGGACGCCTACCTGATCGAAAGCGTCCCTGCGTGGCTGTTTTTGTGCGTTATGCCCCTGCTTGCCATCGGGAAGCACACGGGTTTGAAATTTGTCAAGCACGTGCGTGCGGAAAAAATCGTGATCCGCGGCGAGGGGCTGACCTTAAATTTAGACGGAGAGCTTTCCCCCACCGATGAAGCAAAATTTGAAATTCTGAAAAACGGCTTAACCGTTTTGGCCCCCTGAGAAAAGGAGCTGTTTTATGAAAAAAATTCTTTCCGTTCTCCTTGTTCTTTTAATCACAACGACACTCCTCTGCGCCTGCAACAGCGCCGTTATTTACGAGGAAGAGACCGCAATCAATGCCTGGTTGAAGCAACGCACCCAGGGCTACGGACAGGTGTCCCCCTCGTCCCGTATGATCTTGTTCCGTGCCGACGGCGGATTTACCGTTCGCATTGATACGGGAAGCGATCTGTCCCCCAAGCTCACTGTGGAGGACGATGAGACAAACACCGTTGTCCAGGAAAAAAGTATACTTACCGCAACCTCGGACACCGCCCTGTACGCGATCGCGGATCACGCAAGGCGCGTATTTGATCCGTATAAAAACCGATACACTTACTCGATGCAGGTGTGGCAAAAGGACGCCTCCACCTTCCGCATTTTCTTCTGGCTCTACGGAGAAGATACCGATTTTTATCCCATCCCCAAGCTACTGACGGCAGACCAATATACCGAGGCTTTGGCATTGGTGGAGCAGTATAACGTCGAGCAACAGGCAAAAAGTGAGGTTTCGGGAGAAAAAATCGTAGATTATACGGGCGATTTCATCAACCTGTACAAGGCGGCATATTTCTCCGAAAAGGCCAAAAATCCCAAAGGCGAGGTTTATTACGAATGTGTCGGCGTTACCGAGTACGCCTCCGCATACCGCACGGTGTTCGCAAAAATGGGCCTTTCCGAGCAGGATTGGCGTAACTCCTTTGAGGATTTGGGTTATACGGGACAAAAGCTGAATCTGCAGATCGTATACTGCGACGTGAGCATAGGAAAAGATACCGTCGATATGATCCTGCGCACCGACGACGCCTACACCTCCGCCCTGCTGAAATCAAAAAATCTAACCTTGACCTATTCCTTCTGCCCCACCCTGAAAACACAGGATTACGTCAACGTAGAAATAAAATAAAAGAAGACCGACCCCCGAATACTCGGAGGTCGGTCTTCTTCCTTTGACGTTATGTATGTGTTAAAGCGTAATATGCCGTTCTTTGAAAAGCGATGAATTTCCTTACCCGAATACATTATATCACATTCGCAGACAAAGTTCAAGCATTTTCGTTCGACAAAACGAGCCAAAATCCTTATTGATTCCCGCTCACCAAAGAAACGGAATCAAACGGTATCGAACTCGCTTTTTATATTCCAAATAGCCGTCAAGCCCCTGCTCCAACACCGTTTCCTCGTTTCTGATTCGAATCACGAGAATTACGATATAGGGAAAAAAGCACAACAGAGACCACCAAGACCCCAACACAACGGGAATGGAAAGGAACAGCCACAGCGTTACCGCATACATCGGATGACGGACGATTCCGTAAAGCCCCGTGTCCACCACCCTTTGATTTTCCTGCACCTCAACAGTTCTGGATAGGTACACGTTTTCCCGCATTACCTCACCGTAAAGCCCATAAGAGATCAAAAGCACTACCGCAGCAAGGATCGTGACGGGAAGGGGAACGTGGGACCAGCCAAACCGAAAATCAAGCCCCGCAACGAGGAATCCCACTAAAAACAGAAGCGCCGATGCGGCAACCACACCCTGTTGCGTCCCCTCTCGTTCTTTTGCGTTGAGACGCTTTTCCAAAAGCTCGGGAGATTTGAAAAACAAAACCACTCCAAGAATCAACATAGGAATAAAAAGCAGCCCCAAAAACAGCCAACCGTTGGGGTACACAATCGTCCCCGCAGGAAGAAACAGAAGCCCTCCCACAAGGATCAATCCCGCTATAAATTTTACAAGTGCTTTTAACAACAGCTTCATTCACGTCTCCTCCGATCACTGTTTTTTCATTTGCCGCAAAAACAATAAAACTGCAACGGCAAGCGCCCCGACGGAATACCCCAGCACCCACCATAGGTGGGGGAAAATTCCATTGAGGTCTCCCGCAAGCGCTGCCCGTTCCATCTCCACGGCGTGAACAAAAGGAAGGGCGTAGGCAATCCTTCGAAAGGTATCACCCACCAGATCCAAATCAAACCATATCCCCGACAGCCACGCCGAAAGATTGGTCAGCAGCGCTCCGCAGATTCCGCCCACCTGCTTATCGCTAAGCACGCTTCCACAAAGAAGCCCCAACGCTACGTAAAGCACGGACACGGGGAGAATCAACAGGACGGCATACCCGATCCCAACCGTCCATTCCAAGCCCAACGGCAGGGCAACGATATAGCAAATAACGCACTGTGCAACCGCAATCGGAAGAATCGGCAGCGTGTAGCCGAGAATAAAATCCCCGGACGTCATCGGCGTGGTATACAACCGCCGAAGCAGGGAGCCGGACCGATCCTTTGCAATGATCGTGGCCGAAAACAGCGTCATAAACGACAACCCGAACACCGTGATCCCGGGCGTCAAATGAGCAATTTCAAAGAGCGGAACGGGAATGTTGGATTGTATCAAGCTAAGCAACAAAAGAAGAATAATGGGAAACCCAAGGCCGAAGGCCAGATTCAACGGATCCCGCAAAATTTCCTTCGCATTTCTCCTCGCAAAGGTCAAAATTCTCATTGCTCCACCCCCCTCACGATGCGAATAAACGCCTGCTCGAAATGATCCGGTCCCGCCGCCTGCTTGATCGCTTCTGCTGTATCGCAAAGCAGAAGCCTCCCGTCCTTCATAATTGCAATGCGGTCGGAAAGTGCCTCCGCTTCCTCCATATAATGGGTGGTCAAAACGATGGTGATCCGTCCCTTCATCGAGCGAATCAAGTCCCAAAGATCACTTCGGGCAAGAACGTCCAACCCAAGCGTAGGCTCGTCGAGAAAAAGAATTTCGGGATCCCCAATCAACGCCATCGCGATGCTGAGCCTCCGCTGCCATCCCCCGGAAAGCTTTCCCGCCTTTTTTTTCAAAACCGAATCCAACCCCAACCGATGGGACAACTCGGTAATTTTGGCGTGTTTTTCGCGTTTCGCGTAGCCGTAAACGCCACACATCAATTCAAGATTCTCATAAACCGAAAGTCTCGAAGCTATAGCCGTTTCCTGAGGGGAAACTCCGATGACAGACTTTACGGCAGCCGCATCTCGGCAAATGCTTTTCCCGTTCAAAAAAGCATCTCCGTCGGTAGGTCGCGTCAAACAGGATAGCATTTTAATCGTCGTCGTTTTTCCTGCTCCGTTCACCCCCAACAACGCAAGAAGCTCTCCCTGCCTGACGGAGAAATTAAGGTGATCTACCGCAACCACGTCTCGATAAGTTTTCGTCAGATTTTCAGTACGAATCGCATCCATTTACGCTTCCTCCGTTTCATACCGCTTTCGTAAGCCCTGATAGCAATCCGTGAGAATTTTGCTCACAAGCTCCCAATCCAGATCCAAAAAACCCGTAGCAAACATCGTAGCGATCCCGTGAACGCACGCCCACATCTCCAAATGAAACAGCCTTGCCCCGTCTCCCTGCAGTCCCGTGTTGCGCTCAACGACAGCCACCATTTCCGCCGCCATCCCTGCATCCTCGCAAACCGACTCCTTCGATCGGTCACGCATATACAAAAGCTTAAACAGCTCCTTCTCTTCCTTTGCAAAGCGGATATACGACATTCCGCTTGCTTTATAGGGCGGAAACATTCCACTTTCTATTTCCCGCCGCATCGCTTCTCGGCTTATTGCATCAGCCCGTTCCACTACGGCAAAACGAAGATCCTCTATCGTTGCAAAATTCGAAAACACAGGCTGCGTTGAACAACGTAAAGCCGAAGCAATCCCTCGCGCATTGATTCCGTCAGGTCCATATTCCCGCACAAGATCCACAGCAGCATCAACAATCGCTTCTTTCGTGATTTTCACCTTCGGTGGCATAAAAACCCTCCATAATATATCTATTGTTATATATCCATTGTTATTTTATCATAAATCACAAAAAAAGTCAACCCCCTTTTGAAAAAATTCGAAAACGAAACCTGCCTTTCCCACGATAAAAAAACAGAGAGAACGGAAGAATCCATTCTCTCTGCAATATTTCTTGTAAAGGGGCCGACGTTAAGAACCGCTTCTCTCTTGGAGTTTTAATAACAATGTTTTTTTTCATCTTAAAAAAGCGAATTGAGCAATGATAAAAATCAACGCTCCAATAATCCCGCTTAATACTGCAAATTTTAGTTTTAATCTTTTGCCGTATTTTTCTATAAAATACAAACGAAGATTCGCTTCAGAAAGCTGCTCATAATCCGTATCCGTCATTTTTTTACCGTAATAAAACTCATTGATAGAAATTCCCAGAGCATTGCACAAAGAATCCAGAATAGAATAGTCGGGTAGGTTTTTTCCGTTCTCCCACCTGCTGATAGATTTTGAGGATACACCTAAAATTTCACTCAGTTGTTCTTGTGTAAGATTCTTTTGTTTTCTGCATTCTGCAAGGAATGCACCTGTTTTTTCTTGATTCATAACAGTTCTCCTTTCTTATATCTCAAGAACCATTATAATATAGATCTCTCCGTATGAACAGGACACAAACCGAGAAACGTCAACTTCCTATTTACCCAACCGCTGTATTATATCATAATTTTCAGAAAAAGTAAACAGGACGGCAAAGGAAAGTGAAATAATTTCTTCTGAAAATTGCGAAATACCTCCCACCGCACGGCTTTGCCGGTGTAAAATGAAATCGTGTTTATTGTGATTAAAAAGAAAAGGTAAATATAATGAATAGAAATGCCACAAGCGGGGATCCGCTTGTGGCATTTCTACGTATACTTAGAAATAAACGATAAAGGCGAACCCGCTTCCCTTTGGGAGATGGATTCGCCTTTAACCTGTTTGGTGGGCCTTCGGGGACTCGAACCCGGGACCGACCGGTTATGAGCCGGGAGCTCTAACCAACTGAGCTAAAGGCCCAAAAAAAGGCTCTGACTTCTCGTCAGAGCCTTGGTGACCCGTAGGAGAATCGAACTCCTGTCTTCGGCGTGAGAGGCCAACGTCTTGACCGCTTGACTAACGGGCCTTAAATAAAAAAAGAGAATGTCGGCATCGCCCTATTTTCCCGGGCCGTCGCCAGCCAAGTATTTTCAGCACCTAAGAGCTTAACTACCGTGTTCGGAATGGGAACGGGTGGAACCTCTTCGTCATAGACACCGACTATTCTCTTCAG
>JAGAOB010000078.1 GCA_017623895.1 Clostridia bacterium | reverse complement strand
TGAAACCGAATTCGATCTGATCTACGGGAAAGGAATTTCACGCTCGGGCGAAATGCTGGATTGCGCCGTAAAGCTCGGAATCGTTCAGAAGTCGGGAGGATGGTTCTCCTACGGTTCGGAGCGCCTGGGGAACGGCCGTGAAAATGTAAAGCGGATGATCGAAAACGACGAAGCGTTGGCGGCGCGTTTGGAAAAAGATCTGAACGACAAGCTTCACGGAAACGAAGCCGCGGTGGAAGAGGTTACCAGATCCTCCCGTCAGCCCAAGACCGTAACGGAAACCTCCGCGAACATTAACATTTCCGCAGACGATTTTGAAGCATAATTATGGTTCTGATTACCGACATTCGCCCCTATAAGAGGACGAAGCTGTTCGAGGTTTATTCCGAGGACGGATCGGAATTTCTTGCAAATGAGAAATTTTTGAATGAAAACGAAATTCTGCTTCACTCCGAATTTGACGACGATACGTTTGAATTGCTTCGGGCAAAGGCCCATTTGCTGATCGGGATTCGAAAATGTGTAGACATTTTAAGCCGCAAGGATTATTCCAAGCAGGAGCTTCTTCGCAAGCTCTGCGATAAGGGAATTCCCGAAGATGCGGCAAGAGGAGCCGTTCAATATATGGCACAACACGGATATCAAGACGATTACCGTTACGCGAAGCGATTGGCGGAGCTGGGACGCAGCTCTTACGGGCGCCGTCGGGTCGAGCAAATACTTTATTCCCACGGGATCGATCGGGAAACTATACGTCAGGTTGCGGACGAGGTCTTTAACGACGAGGCTGAGGAGAATGAAAAAATCGATCGCATTCTTGCTAAAGCCGTTGCAGGCAAAAACCTGACGATCCCTGCAGAAAAGCAGAAAATCTTTGCAAAATTGGCCCGCTTGGGCTACACATCGTCGGCAATTTCGGCGGCGATCTCCCGCTGGGAGAAGAATAGAAAGGACGACACCCCTTGAACGTAGGAATGATTGCATTGGGTTGTGCAAAAAACCGCATTGATGCGGAAATGATGTTGCAGCATCTCAGTGATGAAGGCTTTACCATTTCCCCTAACCCCGCGGATTGCGACGTGATGATCGTACACACCTGCACCTTTATCGATTCAGCGAAATCCGAGTCCATCGAAGCAATTCTGGACGCAGCGTCCTACAAGCAGACGGGGCGCTTGAAGCGGCTGATCGTTACGGGGTGTCTCGCAGAGCGGTATCAATCCGAGGTATTGAAGCTGCTCCCCGAGGTCGATGCTTGCTTGGGATCGCGGAGCTTTGACAAAATCATTGAAGCCATCCGAAACGAAGGTACATACGAGGAATATAAACCTCTCTCTTGCTGTCCTCCCGAATACGACCGTATGGTGACGACGGGAAACAAATCCGTATATTTACGCATTGCAGAGGGCTGCTCCAATCATTGCTCTTACTGTGTAATCCCCTCCGTTCGAGGAGAATTTATGCCCCGATCCTACGATTCGGTAATGAACGAGGCCCGCAAGCTTGCCGCAGAGGGGGCTGTGGAGATCAATCTGATCGCTCAAGACACCACCAAACACCCCGACCTATGTCGCTTTATCCGTGATATTGCGAAAATTGACTCGGTGCACTGGATTCGGATTCTCTACTGCCGCCCTGAGGAGATTTCCGACGAATTACTGCAAACGATGGCAGAAGTTGATAAGTGCGTCCCTTATATCGACGTTCCTCTCCAGCACGCATCGGGACGAATCCTAAAGAAAATGAATCGTTCGGGAGACGATCGATCTCTGACCGAGCTGATTTCACATATTCGGGAAGCACTTCCCGATTGTAGCATTCGAACCACGTTCATCACCGGATTTCCCACGGAATCCGAGGAGGATTTTGAAATTCTTTGCCGCTTCGTAAAGACCAACCGCTTTGCAAACTTAGGTGTCTTTCCGTATTCTCGGGAGGAAGGTACTCCCGCGGGACGGATGCGGGGGCAGATCGACGATGAAACCAAGCAACGCCGTGCCGACCTTGTGATGGAGATCCAACACGAGCTTTTGAAAAAAACAAATCGACCGTACGTCGGAAAGACCGTTGAGGTTTTGTGCGAAGGGCAGCGAAGGGACGGAAAATACTTCGGAAGAGCAACCTTTCAAGCCCCTGAAGTGGACGGGCAGATTATTTTTACCTGCGACCGCCCCGTAGAAGCGGGAACCTTCGTTCCGGTTCTGCTGAAGCGGTATCGAGAATATGATTTTTACGGAACTGCATCGTTCCTTCAGGAGTGAACCATAATGAAAAAAAGAGACATTCCCAACGCCATCTGCTGGTTTCGAATTGCCTTGATCCCCTTGGTTTTGTTTTTCCTCGTGGAAAGCAATCTGACCGCGTGGCTTCCCTATTCCGTTTCCCTGTTCCTTTCGGGGATTCTGTTTGCCGTGGCAATGATTTCCGACGCCATTGACGGAAGAATTGCCAGAAAATACAATTACGTCTCGGATTTAGGGAAATTTTTAGATCCCATTGCGGATAAAATGCTTGTGCTGAGTGTTTGCGTCGCCTTTGCGGGAATCGGAGCATTCGGACATCTTATGCTGGTCTCGGTAATCGCGATTCTATTGCGGGAATTGATGATTTCGGGACTTCGGCTTTCCGCCGCATCCAAGGGAATCGTTATTGCTGCAAATTGGTGGGGAAAGATAAAGACGATCCTTCAGGCAGTCGCCATCGGAGTAACCTATGTGTTTTTGCTCTTGGAGTCCATTCCCGCCTGTAACGAGTTCACGCCTTGGTATTTCCTGCTTATCCCCGAGATCCTTTTTGCAATCAACGCTCTGTATGCGTGGATCTCTGCCATTCCTTACATTAAGGCCTGCGCGCCGTATTTGAAAGGCTGATCCTTCCATGTTCAAAAATCTGCGTTACGACATTCGCGCCATTCGGGAGCGAGATCCTGCCGCACGTTCCAATGCGGAGGTGTTTTTCTGCTACCCCGGATTGCACGTGATCATCTATCACAGGATTGCTAATTATTTTTATCGCCACGGACACAAGCTGATTGCCCGTATGATCTCCCAACACGCCCGAAAGCGCACGGGAATCGAGATTCACCCTGCCGCAAAAATCGGAAAAGGCCTTCTGATCGACCACGGAATGGGCGTTGTAATCGGTGAAACCGCCGAAATCGGAGACAACTGCACCATCTATCACGGGGTCACGTTAGGAGGAACGGGGAAAGAGTCGGGCAAACGCCACCCCACCATTGGAAACAACGTTTTCATCGGGGCTCATTCCCAACTTCTGGGCTCGTTCACCGTGGGAGACAACAGCAAAATCGCCGCAGGCTCCGTAGTTCTGTGTGACATTCCCCCTAACAGCACTGCCGTCGGATCCCCTGCCCGTATCGTAAAACGGGACGGCGTGCGTATGGATAACTTCGACAACGTTCACATTCCCGACCCGATCTCCCAAGAAATCTGCAAGCTGCGGATTCAGCTGGAGCGTCTGGCGAAGGACTGTGCCGATATAAAAAATCAAGTAAGCTACACTCAGGAGAAAGAATAATATGCTGAAGCTCTATAACTCTCTGACCAATAAAGTAGAGGAATTCCACGTTAAGGACAACACCGTGCGTATCTACGCCTGCGGACCTACGGTCTACAACTTTTTCCACGTAGGAAACGGACGCTCGTTTATGATGTTTGACACGCTGCGCCGCTATTTGGAGTTCAAGGGCTATGACGTAAAATACGTTCAAAATTTTACCGACGTAGACGACAAAATGATCAAAATAGCAAAAGAAGAGAATATCACCGTTGCTCAAGTGGCGGAAAAGTACATCAACGAGTACTTTACCGACGCCGACGGACTGAACATTAAGCGCGCAACGGTTCATCCTCGGGCCACGGAGAACATTGACGGAATCATTGAATTGGTCTCGACTCTGATTGAAAAGGGTCACGCGTACGAAAGCAACGGCGACGTGTATTTCCGCGTCCGCAGCTTTCCCGAATACGGGGAGGGTCTGCTGAAGCAGTCG
>JAGAOB010000077.1 GCA_017623895.1 Clostridia bacterium | reverse complement strand
TCTTTTCGCCGCAGGTGCCGCGATTTTTTTGGGGGGAGGGATCCGACGGATCGCCGAGGCGATGGAAAAAGCCGTTCCTCTTTTGGGGGCCGCCTTTCTACTGTTGGGGTGCACCGTTATTCTTCTGCGGTACGACAATATTTTGCCTGCCTTTCGGCGAATTTTCACGGAAGCCTTTTCGTTTTCCTCCGCGGCGGGCGGATTTTTGGGATCCGGGATGATGCTTGCCTTTCGTCACGGAGTAGGAAACGGTCTTTTTTCCCACGAAGCGGGATTGGGGAGCGCGGGGTTGGTCCACGGAGCCTGTGGAGCAGATCCCAAGGTACAGGGGTTGTGGGGGATGTTCGAGGTATTTGCAGACACCATCGTCATCTCGACCGTTTCAGCACTGATGATCCTTACCTCGGGAGTGGGCGGCACGTCCAACAACGTCCTGAACGCCGCGGGTGCCGTATTGGGATCGATCGGAAAGGGCGCAATCGCCCTTTGCCTGATTCTTTTTGCTTTTCTTTCAGTCTTAAGCTGGAGCTGCTACGGGGAAACCTGCTTCGTATGGCTTTGCGGGAAAAAAAGTGCCCCCGTATTCCGCATTCTCTTTGCCGTGACCCCCGTTCTTGCCGTCCTTTCCTCGGAATCTACACTATGGTGCAGCGCAGAAATCATCAACGGCGGAATGATGATCCTC
Source organism: Clostridia bacterium (assembly GCA_017623895.1). Lineage (GTDB taxonomy): Bacteria > Bacillota > Clostridia > Oscillospirales > UBA644 > RGIG995. The sequence continues at coordinate 34,613 of JAGAOB010000077.1, read as the reverse complement.
AACCTCACGGGACTGCTTGGATACCGAGGAGAATTAAGAAAAATCGCAAAGCTGAAATTATAACAAAAAACAAGCTTGCAGCGTCAAATCGCCTCCACGGGAAGAATCCAACTTCCCGTGGGGGGGGTGTTTAAGATTCATAAATATTTCAAAAAAATACACACGGAAGTTTTTTCCAAACGCTATAATATATATATAGAGGCACTTACTGCCTTTTCAATCATCGGCATTACCGCCGAAAAAAACAAGGAGGGAAATTATGAAAAAAACCACGTTCTTCACCCGCGTTCTCGCCCTGGCCCTGGCCCTGTGTCTATGCGTCTGCTTCTGTACCGTAGCACCGATCTCGTTTGCAGAAGAAGCCTCATCTGACACGATCACCATCACCCCCACCACGGGGACAGCCATCGTCGTTAACGCAACCAACCCCACGGCAACCGTCGGAACAGGCTCTGTGACCTACGACGCAACCAACAAGAAGGTCACCTTGAGCAACGTCTCCGGACTTTCCCGCATCGTGTTCGCTATGAGCGCGGACTTCACCGTAGAATTGGACGGAGCCAACGTCATTGACTCCGTTTCAGACAATGCGGCGTACTATTCCTTTGAATCTTCCACTTCCGGCGTAAGTATGACCGTTGTCGGCGGAGAAAACGATTCGCTGACCATTGATACGCCAAACCACGGCCGTATGAACGACCAGAAATACCAAAAACAGATCAGTGTCAAAGGAGACTTGACCCTCGACGGCGGCGTTTATACCATTTACGGGCACAACTACACCATTTACGCAACCGGCGATATTTTAGTAGAAAATGCCGATTTAACCATCGTCGGTCAATCCCGAACTCTGAACGCCGTCGGAAAGCTTACCATCAACGACAGCACAGTCTCCTCCACCGTGGATGCCACGACACGCTGGCATCTGGGCTTCGACAACGGCGGCTTTGAAATGAACAACAGCGATATCACCACCAATGCAGGCGGTTATACCCTTGCAGGAGCAGGAAATATCGCCCTCAACAGCGGATCAATCACCAGCCGGGATAAGGTATTCATTCAGACTCGCGGTGCTACTGCCGTTCCCGTTACCGTCACCGTAGGAATCGGGATGGCGCTGGACGTGATCTGCAATACTGCCGCCATTTCTCCCAAATCGGGAACAAATCCCGTCGTTACCGTCAACGATGACGGCGTGGAATATGAAGTCGGCAAGGAGCTGACCGCAGCCGCCACCGCAGTAAAAACCAAGCCGACCTGCGATGCGGTCATCCACGCGACCGTCACCGCGGGCAGCATCGGCCAAAGTGGCGTTACCGTAGAGCTCTACAAGGACACTGTCAAGGTTTCCCAAGCCGTTACCGATGCAAACGGGAATGTTTTTTTCACCGTAGAAAATCTTACCGAAGGAACTTACAGCTATACTCTGAAACAAATTGCGGCTGACGATTCCGGCTTGACCTACGATACGACGGATAAGGCCGTCACCGTGACCGTTGCGGCGGACCTGACCGTTACCTATACGGGGAACGATGCAGTCTTTACAAACGCCTACGTTCCGGGGACGATTACCGTTACTCCCACCACGGGGGACGCCGTTATCATTAACCAGACCAATCCTACCGCGTCTCTCTCCACGGGAACCGTAACTTACGATGCAACCAACAATATCATCACCCTGAGCAATGTCTCCGGACTTTCCCGCATTGTGTTCGCGATGAACGCAGACTTCACCGTAGAATTGGACGGAGCCAACGTCATTGACTCCATCTCAGACAATGCGGCGTACTATTCCTTTGAATCTTCCACTGCCGGCGTAAGTATGACCGTTGTCGGCGGAGAAAACGATTCGCTGACCATTGATACGCCAAACCACGGCCGTATGAACGACCAGAAATACCAAAAACAGATCAGTGTCAACGGAGACTTAACCCTCGACGGTGGCGTTTATACCGTTTACGGACACAACTACACCATTTACGCAACCGGCGATATTTTAGTAGAAAATACCGATTTAACCATCGTCGGTCAATCCCGCACGCTGAACGCCGTCGGAAAGCTTACCATCAACAACAGCACCGTCTCCTCCACCGTGGACACCACGGCACGTTGGCAGCTGGGCTTCGACAACGGTGGATTTGAAATGAACGACAGCCACATTGTCACCAATGCCGGCGGATACACCCTTGCAGGAGCCGGCGATATCGCCCTCAACAGCGGATCGATCACCAGCCGGGATAAGGTATTCATTCAGACTCGCGGCGATACCGACGTTCCCGTCACCGTCACCGTAGGAGCGGGTATGGTTCTGAACGTCACCTGCGATACGGCTGCCATCGCTCCCAAGTCAGGAACGAACCCCGTCGTAACCATTTCCGACGTCGGCGTGGAATATGAAACCGGTATGGAGCTGAAGGCCGACGCTACCGCAGTCGTCGTCATTGACAGAGAAAAGACCAACGGAATCGTCGAAATTGACGGCGTGAAGTATTTCTACAGAAACGGAACGGCGGCTGCCGCAGGTCTCATCACCGTTGACGGAAAGGTTTACTATGCCGATACCAACGGCGAAATTCTCACAAACTGCACCTACAATGTCGAAAAGGTGGATCCCTCTGCAAAGCACCTTGGCACGGGGATCTATACCTTCGGCTCGGACGGAGCGTTGCTTTGGGAAAGCGACAAGATCTATGCATTAAACTTCGACGGAACTGCTTCCAAATACGATATCCTCAATCTTAACGGAAGCCTGACCTTTAACGGAACCGCCTACGGCGCATTGACCAAGCAGACCGTTCGCAAGGGATTGGTAAATACCGCCGTGTATGCGGTCAACAGCAGCGAATCTGCGGCTTATGCCCGTACGCTGTTCGCTTTTGAAGCGGGAAGTACGGTTCGAAACAAGCTTCACTTCACGCAAAACGAGAACGTTGACATTGAGTGGATCTGCGGTGAAAACGAGGACGAATGTCTGCTGTTCAACATTGACGGGGTGGATTACATCCTCGGCGTGATCACCTACAGCGCTCCCCTTACCGCAGGCGGAGCTTCCGAGCCCGGGATTTATCAGTGGTATATGGACCGTCTGATCGACGGCGGTCTTCCCGCGCTCATGGACGGATATCAGGTCAAATTCCTGAACCAAACCTCGGCTTCTGCATTCACCTCCGTGACCGCAGAATACGCGGCGTCCTTGTTCGGCGCCACCATCGTAGAGGAGCCCGAGGATTTCGGACGGAAATTCATCGCCTGCGACATTGTCAATCACAGTATTGTCGTTTACGACCTGGATGCCTGCAATGGAGACTATCAGCTTCTGAAAAACGATGAGACCGCCGTGGTTTGGGAATGGGATGCCGACGAGGATCCCAACTGCACGGGTGCCCCCGGATACGGACTTTCCTCTGCAAAAATCCGCTATTCCTCCTATTACCAAAAGGACGTGGTCATCGCTTGCTCCTCCAACGGATGGTGGGGTATCATCGATTACAACGCCTGCTCCTTGATCTGTGAAGGAACCCTGATTTCGGGCCCCCACTCAATGGAGCTTCTCCCCAACGGAGATCTGATCGCAGGGGTATCCTCCAATCCTATGGGAGTCTATTATATTCCCCTTTCTTTGGGAAGCACCGAGCCGATTCATTCCATCGAAAGCCACTCCTGCCACGGAGTTTCCTGGGATCCTCTAAATGAATGTCTCTGGGTGTTGGATTACGACGAGGTTTATGCCGTTACCATCGAAAATATGGGAACGGCGCAGGCAAGACTGGTACGTGACGAGAGCCGCGTATGCACGCTGCAAAGAGACGTTCTTGGGTACCACGACGGTCACGCCCTTTCTCCCGTTGCGGGAGCTCCCGGAAAATATTGGATTTCCACGGTGAACTACTTGTACCTGTTTGATACCGAAACGATGGAAGCATCCTTGGAATTCGATCGATTCAACACTTTGAATAAATACGCGATTAAAGGAATTGCATCCTTTGACGACGGAACCGTTGTGGAATCGGTATATAACCTGGGCGGAGGCGCGATCAACTACTTTGCCTGCGACGGATTCCGCATCGTATCCCGCGAAATCGGCGCAAACGGGGAATACACCGACGTGGTAACCAACGTGATCTTCCCCGAGGGAGGGCGGCAATTCTATAAGATTCAGCCCTTTACGAAGAGCTATCAATAAAACACGGCCCTTTGAACGGATCGGTGCACCGCACCGAATCTGACGATTTGAATAAAAGGAAAAGACGTTGGGGATTTCCCCAACGTCTTTTTAAGAAATATCGGATTTTCCTTACTTTCCCTCGACAAAGTCGCACACACCGTTCATAATATAGGTGGGGCGGTAGGGAAATTCGCGGATGGTGTCGAGGGTGGACACACCGCTTAACACCAAGGTGGTGTCGATCTCACTCTCGATCCCCGCAATGATGTCGGTGTCCATACGATCGCCGATGATCATCGCATCTTCCACCTTCACCTGCAGCAGGCGGATGGCGTGACGCATCATCAACGGGTTGGGCTTCCCCACAAAATACGCTCGCTTCCCCGATGCCTGGGCAATGGGCGCAACCAACGAGCCCGTAGCGGGAATGATCCCCTTTTCCGAGGGCCCGGAGACGTCGGGATTGGCGCCGATCAGCTTTGCGCCCTTGTTTACAAGCAAGGTGGCTTTTTCGATTTTCTCCCAGTTATAGGAGGATGTTTCGCCTACCACCACGTAATCGGGATTGATGTCGTTCATCGTAAATCCCGCGTCGTACAAGGCGTTGATCAGTCCCGGCTCGCCAATGACGTAAACCGAGCCGTTTTCGGGCTTTTGGGACTTCAAAAAGGCAGCAGTCGCCATCGCGGAGGTGTAGAAATGATCCTCCGAAACGGTCAGCCCCAGACGGGAGAGCTTTTGGGACAATTCCCGCGGGGAGCGCTCGCTGGAATTAGTCAAGAACAAAAACCGCTTATTTTCCGCGGTCATCCATTCCACGAACTGCTTGACCCCGGGAAGGAGCATATTTCCGTGATAGATCACGCCGTCCATATCGCAAATAAAGCCTTTCTTGGCTCGGATGCGCTCTAAATCGTAAAATACCTTATGTGCCATAAGAAATACCTCAGTCCATATAATCTTTCAGCAGCTTAATTCTGCTGGGATGGCGGAGCTTGCGCAATGCCTTTGCCTCAATCTGACGGATGCGCTCGCGGGTGACGTTGAACTCCTTGCCCACTTCCTCCAGCGTACGGGTGCGCCCGTCGTCCAGACCGAACCGAAGACGGAGGACCCGTGCTTCCCGATCGGACAAGGTCTTGAGCACCTCGTTCAGCTCGCCCTTGAGCATCGTTTGCGCCGCCATATCGGAGGGAGAGGGAACGTCGTCGTCGGCGATAAAGTCTCCCAAATGGGAATCCTCCTCTTCCCCGACGGGAGATTCCAAAGAAACGGGATCCTGAGCAACCTTCATAATTTCCCGAACCCGCTCCAAGGGCATCCCCATTTCGGCGGCGATCTCTTCTACCTGGGGCTGGCGACCGTATTCCTGCGTCAGGGTTTTTTCCACCTTGGAAAGACGGTTGATGGTCTCCACCATATGAACGGGGATTCGGATGGTACGCGCCTGATCCGCGATGGCACGGGTGATAGCCTGACGAATCCACCACGTAGCGTAAGTAGAAAACTTATAACCTTTGGTAGAATCGAATTTATCCACCGCCTTGATCAATCCGAGATTTCCCTCCTGAATCAGATCCAAAAACAGCAGGTTGCGGCCCACGTAGCGCTTTGCGATGCTCACGACCAAGCGAAGATTTGCTTCGTTCAGCCGACGCTTCGCGTCCATATCCCCTTGAGAGATCCGCTGTGCCAATTCCGACTCCTCCTCGGGGGTCAACAGGGGCACCTTACCGATGTCGTGAAGATACACCTTTACGGGGTCGTCGATGGTGATCCCTTCGGATTGCAGAATGGCTTCCATATCCTCGGGATCGGTGGGAAGCAGGGAGACCTCCTCCTCCAGCTCGCCCAATTCATCGGGATCCACGTCTTCTTCAATCTCAATTCCGCCGATGCGAAGATCGTCAATGACCGAATTGATCTGTTCCTTTATCATTCCCGTGGATAGCAGAGCGTCCCGAATCTCGTTTTCGGTAAGGTTTCGCTCCTGTTCCTTGGCCCGCTCCAGCAATTCCCGCAAAACGACCTTTGCTTCCGTTTCGTTTTGAGTGACGTTTTCTTTCAATTCTTCCATATTGCGTTTACTCCTTCGTTTCTTTTCTCTTGGTCCGAAGACGTTCCAGATTGGCCGCAAAGGCATCCTCGCCTCCTGCGGCGCGGCGGTCGATCTTCCGCTTTTCTTCCTTTACTACTTCCACCGCCCGCAGAATCTCTTTTTCGTCGGAGCGGATGGCGTCGCAGGAAGAAATAAAGCTGACGATCCGTCCCATCTCGTCGGGTTGGAAATATTGAGTGAGAAGCACCCCCGGCTCCGCAGCCGTAGGATTTTGACGGATCTGTTCCAGCAGTGCCATATAGACCCGTCGATTGAAATCGGTGACAAATTCCTCGGGGGAAATTTGAGACGCCACGTATTCCGCCCTTTCGGGGAAGGCCAACAGCACCGAGATCAGATCCTCCTCCCCGCGGGCAGCCCGCAGGTGGGTCATGCGCTGGGGATTGATGCGGTCTCCTACCCCCCGAAGCTTGTTGCTTTCCTCTTTTTCCTGTTGCTTCTTGCGAAGCCGTTCCAGATTCCGAAGACGGCGGTTCAGCTCCCGCTTGACCGTTTCGTCGGTCAGCTCAAGGCGTTTCCCTGCACGGGAGGCATAAATTTCCCGCTGAGCGTCCTGACGGATGGATGCAAGCAGATCGAATACCTCGTTGGAGCACTGCACCCGTTGGCTGTCAACGGAAAGGTCGTACCTTCGGAATATCTCGTTGAGACGGAAATCCACGCCCGTCTCCGATCCGTCCACCAGGGCCTGAAAGAAGGCACGCCCCTCGTTTTTTATGATTTCGTCGGGGTCTTTTCCGCCCCGAAGAGTCAGCACCCGCACGTTGAGGTCCAACGAGGACAAGACCTGCATCGACCGTTGAGTGGCCTTCCGTCCCGCCTCGTCGTTGTCGTAGCAAAGAACCACGCGGTCGGTATACTTTTTCAGAAGTCTCCCCTGCTCGGGGGTCAGCGCCGTACCCAGCCCCGCCACCGCATTGTCAAAGCCTGCCTGATGCATCGCGATGACGTCCATATACCCCTCGCAGAGGATCAGACAATCCTTTTTCGAGGATTTCGCATAGTTCAGCGCGTATAGATTATTCCCTTTGCGGAAGGTAATCACCTCGGGAGAATTCAGATATTTTGCAGGATCGTTGGGGTCCATCGACCGACCGCCGAAGCCGATCACGTTGCCGTTTGCATCGATGATCGGGAACATAACACGATCCCGAAAGCGGTCGAAGATTCGGGTTTTTCCGTCGCTTTTCTGGGGATTGACCACCAAGCCCGAAGCCTTGATCTGCTCGTCCTTGTATCCCCATTCCCGCAGCTTGTCGTATAAGCCCGTCCAGCCTGCGGGAGAATACCCGATGCCGAATCGGATGATGGTATTTTTGGAAAGTCCCCGTCCGACAATGTAGTCCAAAGCCTTTTTCCCCTCGGGCCGAAACAGGCTTTCGTGGAAAAACCGTGCGGCTTTTTTGTTCATTTCCAAAATAGTCTTGCGAAGATGGGTAATTTCGCTGTCAAAGGTATCCCGCGAGGGAACGGTCATCCCCACCGATTCCGCCAAATACGTGACGGCTTCGGGGTAGGACATATTCTGCATCTTCATCAGAAACGTGATGACGTCTCCCCCCGCCCCACAGCCGAAGCAATAGAACAGCTGCTTTTGTCCGTCAACGTGAAAGGACGGCGTTTTTTCATTGTGAAAGGGACAAAGTCCCACCAAGGACGAGGAAGAAGACCGCTTTAGCGTCACGTATTGCTCCACGATGGGAACGATGTCCACGCGGCTTCGTAATTCGTGCAAAAATTCTTCTCCGAAAAATTGAGCCATTCGGTTTGATTCCTCCCTTCGACATTTTAAGCCCTTACATCTAACTAATACGCAGATTTTTCTGCCTTTCCTCTTTTTTTGTAATTTTTCAGCGGATTGCACAAAAAACAAAGTAAAAAACCGTTCAAAATATCTAAAAGCAAATAATTGTTCCCTTGACAAAGGAAAAAAGTTGTGATATACTAAAATGTATATTTGATTGTAGAGATGGGATTTTTATGCTGTCCTTCGACACCGTTATCTTTGATTTGGACGGAACGCTTCTGAATACGCTGTCCGACCTGACCGACGCGGTCAACCATACCCTTACCGCCCACGGCTTTCCCCTGCGGACGAAGGAAGAGATTCGCCGTTTTTTGGGGAACGGGTCTCGCCACCTGATCACAAGTGCGTTGCCCCTCGGAACCGACGAAAACGTCGTGGAACGGGTTCACTCCGACTACCTTGTCTGGTATCATTCCCACGCGGCGATCAAAACCGCACCCTACGAGGGAATCTGCCCATTACTGGACGAGTTGAAGCGGCTGGGAATTTCCGTGGCGGTGGTCTCAAACAAGGGAGATCGTCAGGTCAAGCTTTTGACGAAAACGTATTTTCCCCAAATCGGGCTTGCCGTAGGCGAACGGGAGGGTATCCGCCGCAAACCGCACCCCGACAGCATTTTTGAAGCAATGAAGATCCTCGGCGCAACCCCCGAATCCACGCTTTTCGTGGGCGATTCGGAGGTGGACCTGCAGACCGCCCGAAACGCGGGCGTTCGTGCCGTCGCCGTCGGCTGGGGATTTCGGGACAAGGAAGAGCTGACGGTCTATTCCCCCGCACTTTTTTTGGACCATCCTCTCGACCTTTTGCAGTGAAAGGACCCCCCTATGTTCGTATCAACGCTGATTCGCGTGCTGACGATGTTGGCCTATGCGATCCCGGGATTTTTATTTATTAAAACCAAAGCGGTCAAGCAAGACGCCATTCCCGCCTTTGCCAAGCTTCTTTTATACGTCTGCTCCCCTTGTCTGTCTCTTTATTCCTTTTCGCGGGCGGAATACTCTACCGAGCTGCACGGAATGATCTGGCTGTGCTTTGCCGCCACGATGTTTCTGCTTTTATCGGTGATCCTGTTTTTTCGCTTGGTTCTGCGCAAGCAATACGATAACGTAGCGTGGCGGGTTTTTATCGTTGCAACCTCCCTTGGAAACGTAGGATATTTCGGAGTTCCCCTGTTGGAATATTTTCTGTCGGACTATCCTTTTGCCACGGTCTTTTCTCAAATCTTTTCTCTGTCTATGAACATCGTTGCGTGGACGGTGGGGATGTTCGTGATCTCTCGGGATAAGCGCTTTATCCGTCCCAAAAAGCTGTTCACCGTGCCCCTGGTGCTTTCAATGGTCATCGCCTATCCGATGTTTCTTTTGGGCTGGCATTTTCCCCCCGCGGTGGAGGAGGCGATCCAGCTTTTGGGAAGAATGTCCACGCCTCTTTGTATGATCGTTTTGGGAATGCGCCTTGCCACCGTAAAATTCACATCCCTAATCACCGATTGGCGCGCCTTCCTTGCGGCGGGGACGAAAATGATCCTGTTCCCCCTCTTTGCGTGGGCGGTAATGCTGCTTCTGCCCGTGGATCCTTACGTTAAAGCGTCGATCTTTTTGTTGGCGTGCTGCCCCTGTGCCAGCATCATTCAATCCCTCTCCGAGCTGATCGGGCAGGGACAAAAGCAGGCAGCAAATACGGTGCTGATTGCAACGATGCTCTGCGTGATCACCATTCCCGTTATGTCCGAGCTGTTTTTACCCTTAATATTGCAATAACCCGTCAGGAGGAACACAGATATGAGCAAATATCGCATCGGAACGAAATGCGTTCAGGCAGGATATACCCCTGCCAACGGCGAACCCCGTCAGATTCCCATTATCCAAAGCACCACCTTCAAATACGCCACCAGCGAGGAGATGGGAAAGCTTTTTGACCTGGAGGCCAGCGGATATTTTTATTCCCGCCTTCAAAATCCTACCTGCGACACCGTAGCAAAAAAGATTTGCGAAATGGAGGGCGGAGCCGCCGCTATGCTGACCTGCTCGGGGCAGTCCGCAAACTTCTTTGCCGTTTTCAACATCGCCGAATGCGGAGACCACGTGGTCGCCTCCTCCGCAATTTACGGAGGCACGTTCAATCTCTTTGCCGTGACGATGGCAAAGATGGGGATTGAATTCACCTTCGTCACCCCCGATTGCTCCGACGAGGAATTGGAGGCGGCGTTCCGTCCCAACACGAAGGCGGTGTTCGGAGAAACCATTGCAAACCCCTCGTTGCGGGTTTTAGACATTGAACGATTTGCAAACGCGGCACACGCGCACAACGTACCCCTCATCATTGACAATACTTTTGCCACCCCCGTCAACTGCAGACCCTTTGAATGGGGGGCGGATATCGTAACCCATTCCACCACCAAATATATGGACGGACACGGCTCTGCCGTGGGCGGTTGCATCGTAGACAGCGGAAGATTCGATTGGATGGCAAGCGCCGAGAAATTCCCCGGTCTCTGCACTCCCGACGAAAGCTATCACGGCATTACCTACGCCCAACGGTTCGGAAACGAGGGCGCGTATATCACGAAAGCCACGGCACAGCTGATGCGTGACTTCGGAGCGACCCCCGCTCCTCAATCCGCATATCTGTTAAATCTGGGGCTGGAAAGCCTTCACGTTCGGATGAAGCGCCATTGTGAAAACGGTCAGGCGGTGGCGGAATTTTTGCAAAGCCACGACAAGATCGCCTGGGTAAAATACCCCAACCTTCCCGGGGACGAGGATTACCGATTGGCACAAAAATACCTGCCCAACGGATCCTGCGGCGTGGTCTCCTTTGGCGTCAAGGGAGGGCGCAAGGCAGCGGAAAGCTTTATGAAAAATCTGAAGATTGCCGCCATTGAGACCCACGTTGCCGACGCGCGGACCTGCTGTCTGCACCCCGCCTCCGCAACCCACCGTCAGATGAACGACGAGCAGCTGCTGGCGGCAGGCGTCTCCCCCGATCTGGTTCGATATTCCTGCGGAATCGAGGACGCCCGGGACCTGATTGAGGATCTTGCCCAAGCATTGGATTCCATCGATTAAATTTCCTTTCGGAGGTTTGAAATGCCCATCCGTATTCCCAACAAGCTTCCCGCGGTCAAGACGCTGGAGGACGAGAATATTTTCGTGATGACCGAAACGAGAGCCATCACTCAGGACATCCGTCCGCTGAAGATCCTTTTGCTGAATCTGATGCCCACGAAGATCGCCACGGAAACTCAGATCTCCCGCCTTTTGGGAAATTCTCCTCTGCAGGTGGAGCTGGAGCTGATCCACACGAAGTCCCATCAGTCCAAAAACACCGCGGCGAGCCATCTGGCGGAATTTTACAAAACCTTTGACGACGTAAAGCATCAGAAGTTCGACGGGCTGGTTATCACGGGCGCTCCCGTGGAAAATCTTCCCTTTGAGGAGGTGGACTACTGGAACGAGCTGTGCCAAATTATGGAATGGTCCAAGACCCACGTCACCTCCACCTTCCACATTTGCTGGGGGGCGCAGGCAGGGCTTTACTACCATTACGGCATCGAAAAGGTCGCTCTGCCCGAAAAAATGTCGGGAGTTTTCGAGCACGTCAAGGACTATCCCCGTTCCATTCTGCTGCGGGGCTTTGACGACAAATTCTGGGTTCCCCACTCCCGTAACACCACCGTCCGTCGGGAGGATATTGAACGGGTGGAGACCCTGCGCATCATTGCCTCCTCCGAAGAGGCGGGGGTCTACGCGATCACCACGCCGAACGGGAAGCAGATCTTTATTACGGGACATTCGGAATACGACGGAGATACGCTGAAAAACGAATATTTCCGCGATCTGGACGCGGGAATCCATCCCAACGTCCCCAAGAATTACTTCCCCGACGACGACCAGAGCAATCCCCCCGTGGTCCGTTGGCGTTCCCACGCAAATCTTCTTTACTCCAATTGGCTCAACTATTTCGTATACCAAACCACTCCCTACGATATTTCAGAGATCAAATAAGCAAAAGCGCCGCCGAAAAGGCGGCGTTTTTTTACAGAATTACGATGCGGGAACGAAGATATTCCGTTACGGATTGCACAGAGAGGGCAGAATCACAATGCGAAGCCGAAGGTATCCGATTCTGCGAAGTTGTTCTGCGGAAACGAAGGTGTTCGGTTCCGGGTTCCGCAAAGGGGCGGGCAGAATTACAATAAGGGAACCGAAAGGTATACGTTTATGGTTTTCGTAACGGGAGAGGAAAGAATGGCTTTTTTCGCCACCGTAAGACCTCTGTCGGTGGGATAACCGCAAAGCCCCTCCGATAGCAACGGAAAGGCGAGGGATCGGACCCCCAGGCGGGCCGCAAGATCCAAGGCAGACCGATAGCAGTCCGCAAGCAACGTGTCCTCCCCGTGTTTTCCGCCGCACCAACGGGGCGGAACCGCGTGAATGATATACTTTGCATCCAACCCAAACCCATCGGTGACCACCGCACTTCCCACGGCACAAGACCCCAAAGCAACGCACGCCCGCTGTAAGGGAAGCTTTCCCGCGGCGTCGAAGATCTCCCCGCACAGCCCGGCGGCATACTGCAATCCACTGTTCGCCCGATTGACCACTGCCTCTGCGGACAGAGAGAGCAACGGACGGGAAACGATTTCAAAGGCCATAATTCTCCTCCTTTCTTACCTACAGTATACCACGTTTTACGTCCGATAAACGGGACAAACGAGTTTTTTTTGAAAAACCCGTTGTTCCGTTCGTTTTTTTCTGCATTGCTTCCCGAATAAAATTTGCTTCGCCACCAACTCCGCAACTCTTTTCGGCAAAAATGTGACGTTTCTCCGAACATAACCCGCGATTGGGGAAATAATGAAAAAAACGGTAAATTTTTCTCAAACAGTCTGTTGCGGAACGGCGAAATTCCCGTAAGATTTTTTCGGTCTTACAAAAGGGACTTGACAGAAACAAAATTTAGTGTTATTATATAGTAGTTAATTTTCACACAAAGGAGGAATTAGCCCCGTGAAACGGTTGGTCCCCACAGAAAAAAGCCGACGGAAGCGAAACCTGTACCGCCCCTTGGTTTTGGGCTTCCTCCTCATTATCCTTGCGGGAGCACTTTTGCTGATGCTCCCCATATCCTCCGCAGACGGAAAGACAACACCCTTTATCAACACCCTGTTCACCGCAACCTCTGCCACCTGCATTACGGGACTTGTCGTCTACGACACCGCCACCCAATGGTCCTTCTTCGGACAGGCGGTGATCCTTTGTATGATCCAGATCGGCGGATTGGGATTTATGACGCTGGGGTCTGCCTTGATGCTTTTACTGCGGGGTGACACCTCCCTTTCCAACCGAAAGCAAATCGCCGAATCGTTAAACACCACCGACTATCGAACCGCCGTCGGCACGATGAAGCACGTGCTTGCGGGAACCGCCGCCTTTGAGGGGGCGGGAGCGCTGATCCTTGCAGTCCGCTTTATTCCCGAATACGGATGGGGAAACGGAATTTGGAAAGGAGTCTTCACCTCGATCTCTGCCTTCTGCAACGCGGGCTTTGATCTGATGGGCACCGACGCCCCCTTTTCCTCCCTGACTGCGTATCGGGGGGATTGGGTCGTCAATCTGACGGTGATGGGATTGATCGTCATCGGCGGATTGGGATTCCTGGTATGGGAGGATCTTTACACCAAACGCCGCTTCAAGGATCTTTCCATCTTCTCCAAAACCGTTTTAACCGTGTCGGGGATCCTCATCATCGGCGGTGCCGTTCTGATCTTTCTGTTTGAACGCAACAACCCCGAAACGCTTGCAAATGCTTCGGGAAAGGAAAAGCTTCTCGCATCTTTCTTTCAATCGGTTTCCCCCCGCACCGCGGGAATGAACACCATTGATCTTGCTGCAATGACCGAGGCAAGCCAAGTGCTGACGGTGATTCTGATGTTCATCGGAGCGTCGACAGGCTCTACGGGAGGCGGGGTAAAAATCACCACCGTCGTCGTTTTGGCCGCCGCGCTTCGCTCGGTCTTGACAGGACGTAAGGACGCCGTTCTTCTCAAGCGGCGGATCTCCTCGGATTTGGTCTACCGCGCCTTTGCTCTCGTATTCTTTCCCTTCGTAGCCGTTTTGGTCTGTGCCTTCGTCATCAACGGAGTGGAAGGGGACGTTGGATTTATCCAAGCGCTTTACGAATGTACCTCTGCCTTTGCAACGGTGGGGCTCTCCCTTTCCGTGACCCCAACCCTTACGATGTGTTCCAAAATTATTTTGATGCTTCTGATGTTTTCGGGAAGAGTGGGAATGCTGACCATCTCCTACGCACTTCTCACCGACCGCAGAAAACGAAAAAACACCCTTCGCTACCCCGAAGGAACGATTCTCATCGGATAAGGAGTTCTTTGCTATGCACTCGTTTTTGATTATCGGACTCAGTCAGTTCGGACGGGAAACCGCCCGTAAGTTAGCGCGGCTGGGAGAAGAGGTTTTGGCCGTAGACGTGGACGTGGAAAAGGTCGACCGCATTGCCGACGAGGTGGATGCCCGTCAGGGAGACTGCCTGGACGAGGCGGTGCTGCAAGCCTTGGACATTCCCGATTACGACCACGTGATCGTCGCCATCTCCGAGGATATTCAAGCCAGCGCCCTGGTGACCACCTTGGTCAAGGAGATGGGAGCAAAGCACGTCATCTGCCAATCCTACGACGAAAAGCACTCCCGCCTGCTGCGACGGATCGGTGCAGACTATATCGTCTGCCCCGAGGTGGATATGGGAGACCGCGTTGCCCGAAAATTTTCCGCAGACCTTTTGGACTTCATTCCTCTCAGCGGGGATCAATCCATTGCCGAGGTGAATATTCCTCCTCACTGGGTGGGAAAATCTCTGCGGGAGCTGAACGTCCGCGTTCAGTACGGAATCAACGTCATCGGCGTTCGCAAGCCCAATCTGGAATTTCTGGACACCAATCCCAACCCCGACTACCGCTTCACGGAAAGCGACGGACTGATGGTTATCGGAATGTCCGAAAACATTGCGAGGATGCTGAAATGATCCTGAAAGAGATCACCTCTGCCGCAAATCCGTATCTAAAAGAAATTCTCAAAATACGCAACCACCCCGCACGGGAACGGTTCTTTTTGGAGGGGACTCGCTTCGTGGAGGAATTGCCTCCCGATTGCATCGAGGAAGTATTCACCACCGACCTGAAAAAGCACGAAGCCTTTCTTTCTTCCCTGCCCCAACAGATCCCCGTCTATCATCTTTCCTCCCAAGGAATGAAAAAAATCTGCACCGCCGTGTCGGAGCAGACCATCGCCTGCACCGTCACCCGCAAGGAATCGGAGCGTCCCAAAAAGCTGGTGCTTCTCGACGGCGTGCAGGATCCCGGGAACGTGGGCACGATCATCCGCACCGCCTACGCCTTCGGCTTTGGCGTAATTCTTTCTTCGGGCTGCGCAAACCCTTGGTCAACAAAGGCCTTGGCCTCCACCGCAGGAGCCTTCCGTTCCTGCTATGTGGAACAGACGGCAGACCTTCCCGACACCGTATCCAAGCTAAAAAACGACGGCTTTACCGTCTTTGCCACGGCGCTGGACGAAACCGCCGTTTCTCCCGAAGAGATTCAATTTGGAGAAAAGCGAGCCGTCATCATCGGAAGCGAGGGAAAAGGGATTTCTCCCGCCGTGCTCTCCGCCGCCCACAAGACCGTCTTCATCCCTATGCAGAACCCTATCAATTCCCTGAACGCCGCATCGGCGGCATCCATTATGATCTATCGCTTGAAATAGCTAACCCAAAAGGATTCCCCACCAACTTCCGAACCGTCGCATCGCGGCATCCACTACGATCTATCGCTTGAAATAATTTGCCCGAAAAGGAAACCAAATGACCGACAACGCACTTTATACGCTATGGCTTCTCCTTGCGGGAAAGCAGGGGTCGGCAAAAACCTACCGCCTGAACCAATCAATGCCCCCACGGGAGGCCTATCACGCCACGAAGGCCGAGCTGATGGCGTATTTGGAAGAAAAAGACACCCTACCCTTCTTGAACAAGGACCTTCGCGCCGCCCAACGAGTATTAAAGGAGTGCATCGAAAAGGGGATCGACATCGTCAGCTACTATGATGACGCCTACCCGTCTCGATTGCGGGAGATTGATCAACCGCCCGTTGCCCTTTTCGTCCTTGGACAGATGCCCGATCCGACCAAGCCTACCGTGGGTGTAGTGGGAACCCGGAAATGCAGTGCCAATGCCGCCGCAACGGCAGCAACCTTTTCCTGCTCCCTGACGTTGTCCGGATTTCAGATCGTCAGCGGAATGGCAAACGGAATCGACACCTACGCCCATAAGGGATCCTTAATCAAGGGGAAAGCCTCCTTTGCCGTTCTCGCCTGCGGCGTGGATATGATATATCCGAAAGCAAACAAGGTTCTTTACGATCTTTTGAAGGCCCACGGAGGGCTGATCTCGGAATATCTGCCCACAACTCCGCCTCTGGCATCCAATTTTCTGCGGCGCAACCGTATCATTTCCGGGCTTTCCGACGGCGTTTTGGTGGTGGAATGTCCCCCGAAAAGCGGGTCGATGAGCACCGCCCGCCACGCAGTGGAGCAAAACCGAACCCTGTTTGCAGTCCCCGCATCTCTCTCCGACCGTGTTAACACGGGAACCAACCTGCTCATAAAGCAAGGTGCAATCTTCTGCACCGAGCCTGAGGATATATTCAACGAATTTCTTCCCCGCTACGCGGACCGAATCACCCCGATGACCGTGCGCTACGTACCGGCCTTGCAAAATCCGTGATTCCACCGCGTCAAGCCTCGCCAATCCGTCAAACAGATCGACCGATAAAATCGATCAGAAGACAGGCTTACGATAAAGCCTTTCCGCAGACAGATCTGCCATAAAATCTGTCAGAATACGGGGCCGCGATAACACCTGTCGGCAGACAAATCTGCGATAATACCTGTCGGCAGACAGATCTACGATAGTATTTGTCGGCAGACAAATCTGCGATAACACCTGTCGGCAGACAGATCTACGATAGTATTTGTCGGCAGGCGATCTGCGATAAAACCTGTCAGCAGGCGATTTAAGTCTGTCGGCAGACAGGTCTGCCCTTTTACCGAGCGTGATCGCTCCTGCAGGCGTCGGAGCTGTCCGAGGATTTCGAATCCCTGCGACGCTGCGTTCCGCCGAAAAGAACCGTAAAAATTATCCAACCGAAAAAAGGAGAACAACGATGGCAACCAAAACCACAGCAAAAACCGAAGAAAATACCCGAAAGAAGCCCGCTGCGAAAAAAACCGCCGCCAAAAAGGCGACCCGTCCCACGAAAAATCTTCTTATCGTGGAATCCCCCTCCACGGCGAAAACCATTACAAAGTATTTGGGAAGCAAATACGAGGTTCTGTCTTCCAAGGGACACATTCGGGATCTGCCCGCGTCCCGCTTGGGCGTAGATATCGAAAACGGATTTACCCCTGAATATATCGTCCCCCGCAAGGATGGGAAAGCCGCCCTGCTGAAGGAATTAAAGGCGGCCGCAAAAAACAGCAAGGCCGTCTATCTGGCAACCGACCCCGACCGCGAGGGAGAAGCCATCGCGTGGCATTTGGCACAGCTTTTGGAATTGGACGAAAATGCCGAAAACCGCGTCACCTTTAACGAAATCACCCGAAAGGCCGTCACCGAGGGCATCCGTCGTCCCCGCGCCATCGATCAGGATCTGGTGTCCTCCCAGCAAACCCGTCGGGTATTGGACCGCATCGTGGGATACAAGCTGTCTCCCTTTTTGTGGCATAAGGTAAAATACGGTCTGTCCGCAGGACGGGTGCAATCGGTAGCAACCCGCTGGGTCGTCGACCGCGAACGGGAAATTGAAGCATTTATTCCTCAGGAATATTGGAACATTGACGCCTGCTTCCGCAACGGCAAAAAGGAATATAGCGCCTGCTTCTTCGGAAACGACCAAGGGAAAATCGCCATTGGCTCTACAAAAGAAAACGAAGCGATTCGGGCGGCATTGGAAGGATCGGATTACACCGTCCGTTCTCTGAAGGAGCAGGAAAAGCAAAAGCACCCCGCACCTCCCTTCACCACCTCCTCACTGCAGCAGGACGCATCCGTGCATCTGAATATGCACCCCCAAAAGACAATGTCCGTGGCGCAGGCTCTCTACGAAGGTATTGACGTCGTAGGGCACGGCCCCGTCGGTTTGATCACCTATATGAGAACCGACTCGCTGCGCATCTCCGAGGAGGCACAAGCCGCGGCAAAGGAATACATTCTCAACGCCTACGGCGAAAAGTATTATCCCAAAGCTCCTCGGGTCTACAAGACCCGTCAAGGCGCCCAGGACGCCCACGAGGCCATTCGTCCCACGGATATCAACCTCACGCCCGACGTGGTCAAGGCAAGCCTTTCTCACGATCAATATCGGTTGTATAAGCTGATTTGGGAACGGTTTACCGCAAGCCAGATGGCGGCAGTGGTCCAATATGTGAGAAGCATTGAAATCGAGGCGGCAGGATATCTGTTCCGCGCCTCCGATACCAAGAAAGTTTTCGACGGCTACAGCCGTTTGTACCGTTACTCCGACGAGCAGGAGGAATCCTCCGCATTCCCCGACGTAAAGCAAGGGGACGTGCTTGACTTCAAGGAATTGGTCTCGGAGCAAAAATTCACCCAGCCCCCCTCCCGCTACACCGAAGCGTCTCTCATCAAGACGCTGGAGGAAAACGGAATCGGAAGACCCTCTACCTTTGCCCCTATCGTGGGCACGATCATCGAACGAGATTACGTGGAACGGGAAGGAAAATCCCTCAAGCCCACGAACTTGGGCATCGTGACCACCGATCTGATGATCGAAAACTTCAGCAACATCGTTGACTCCGCCTTTACCGCAGAAATGGAAAAACAGCTGGACAGCGTAGAAGAGGGCAAGAAAACGCTGGTGGAGGTTATGCAGAATTTCTACGGTGATTTTGCCGCCGCGTTGGAAAAGGCCGAAAGCAACACCGAACGTCGCAAGGTGGAAACTCCCGTAGAGGAAAGCGACGAGATCTGCGAGCTGTGCGGACGGAAGATGGTCTATAAGGTCAGCCGCTTCGGACGGTTCCTTGCGTGCCCGGGATATCCCGAATGTAAAAACACCAAGCCCGTTTACACCAAGGCGGCAGGAGCCTGTCCCGTCTGCGGAAGCGGATTGGTGGTTCGCAAGACCCAAAAAGGAAAAACCTATTACTCCTGCGAAAAGGGAGCGCAGTGCGGATTCCGCACGTGGGACGTTCCCACCGCGGAGATCTGCCCCAAATGCGGCAAAACTCTGTTCCGCCATTTCGGAACGCTGCATTGCGAGGCCGAGGGATGCGATTATCAAACTGCGTATAAAAAGCCCGAAAAGGCAGAGACGGAGCAAAAATGAATCCGTCGATAACCGTCGTAGGGGCGGGTCTTGCGGGATGCGAAGCGGCGTGGCAATGCGCCCAACGGGGAGCCCGCGTGACCCTGTACGAAATGAAGCCTCTGAAAAAATCCCCCGCTCATACGTCGGATCTGTTCTGTGAATTGGTCTGCTCCAATTCTCTGCGTGCAGAGGGACTGCAAAACGCCATCGGTCTTCTGAAGGAAGAGCTGCTGCGGATGGGGTCTCTCGTAATGCAGGCCGCTGTTGCCACCCGCGTTCCTGCGGGAGGTGCTCTGGCGGTAGACCGTGACGCCTTTGCATCTTACGTCACCGAACGGATTCGAAATCACCCCAACATCACCGTGGTGGAACAAGAAATTTCCACCCTTGATTTTGACGAGCCTACCGTCATCGCCGCAGGCCCCCTGGCTTCGGACCCATTGGCGGAAGAAATCGTGAAAAGCTTCGGAGAAGGGCTTTCCTTTTTCGATGCCGCCGCCCCCATCGTCACGGCGGAAAGCATCGATATGTCCAAGGCGTATCTTGCGTCCCGTTATGACAAGGGGACTCCCGATTATATCAACTGTCCTATGAATGAAGAGGAATACGACGCCTTTTACAACGCCCTCATCTCCGCCGAGACCGCCCATCTTCACGGCTTTGAAAACGACAAGGTCTTCGAGGGCTGTATGCCCGTGGAGGTTATGGCATCTCGGGGATACGACACGCTTTTGTTCGGACCTCTAAAGCCCGTGGGGCTGATGAATCCCCACACGGGGAAACTGCCCAAGGCCGTGGTTCAGCTCCGCAAGGACAACGCCGCATCCTCCCTTTATAACATCGTGGGATTTCAGACCCACCTGACGTGGGGAGAGCAGCGCAGAGTCTTCGGGATGATTCCCGGGCTGGAACGGGCGGAATTCGTCCGTTACGGAGTAATGCACCGCAACACGTTCTTGAACTCCCCCAACCTGCTCACCCCCACCTATCGGGTGCGGAATCGGGAGAACCTGTACTTCGCAGGCCAGATCACGGGGGTCGAGGGATATATTGAATCGGCAAGCTCGGGATTTGTGGCAGGACTGAACGCCCTGTTGGGAGACACCGTGGTATTCCCCAAGGAAACGGCGATCGGGTCCTTGGCCCATTACGTTTCCGACCCGTCGATTTCTGATTTTCAGCCGATGAACGTCAATTTCGGTTTGCTTCCGCCCTTAGAGGGTCGTGTCAAGAAAAAGGACCGAAAGGGCTTGCTTTCCGCCCGTGCGTTAAGCGCGTTAGCGGAGTTTTGCAACCGGCCTCACGTTCCCATTACCCTTTCCTCGGAAGATTCTCAAGCGCCGAACGCTTCGGACGAGACGATGAACCGCGGATAATTCAGAAAGGAAGGTACACACTATGACCATCATCGTAGACGGGATGGGCGGAGATAACGCCCCTTTGCAAATTCTGAAAGGCTGCGCTATGGCAGTGGAGGAATTGGGCGTGAAGATCATCGTCACTGGCCCTCAGGCGTTACTGAAAAAAACGATGGAAGACAACGACATTGACGACAACGGCATTGAGATCCGTGACGCACAGGAAGTGATCACGATGGACGACGATGCGGGAATCGTTTTGAAGGCAAAGCGAAATTCCTCGATGGGATTGGGCTTTGATCTTTTGAAAAACGGGGAAGGCGACGCCTTTGTTTCCGCAGGAAATTCGGGTGCCGTCCTTGCCGGAGGAACCCTGATCGTCAAACGCATCCCCAACGTAAAGCGGGCGGCGTTTGCCCCCGTATTCCCCTCCAAAACGGGGCATTTTATGCTCATCGACAGCGGAGCCAACGAGGTCTGCACTCCGGAATATCTGGATCAATTCGGCACGATGGGTGCTCTGTATATGAAAAATGCGGGATTCTGCAGTTCCCCGAAGGTGGGACTTCTGAACAACGGCACCGAGGAATGCAAGGGACCCGAGCTTTATCAAAAGGCCCACGCTCTTCTGAAAGAAAACAAAGCCTTTGACTTTGTCGGAAACATCGAAGGCAGAGGCATCTTTGACGGGACCTGCGACGTTGTGGTTGCCGACGGCTTTGCGGGAAACATTCTGCTGAAAACCGTCGAGGGAACCGCGATGTTTATGATGAGCATTATGAAAGAGGCACTTACGGCAACCCTATTCTCCAAGCTGCTCGCAGCGATGCTCAAGCCTCAGCTTCGGGTTATGAAGCGGAAGCTGGACTACACCGAAGAGGGCGGAGCCGTTCTTTTAGGGGTATCCAAGCCCGTGGTTAAAGCCCACGGAAGCTCCAACGCAAAGGCGTTCAAAAACGCCATCCGTCAAGCGGCAAATTTTGCTAAATCGGGAGCCGTGGAGACCATCACCCAACAATTGAAAGCGCAAAAAGAAGCCGCGCAGGCAGAAAAATGAGAAGCGCGAACAACGCAATAGCCGCGCAGGCAGAAAAACGAGAAGCGCGAACAACGCAATAGCCGCGCAGGCAGAAAAGTGAGAAGATTATGATTCAAACCCTGAATATCTTAAAGCCCATTCTTGCAGACATTTTTGCAGTCGAGGAGGAAGAGATCACCCCCGCCGTCCTGTTTTCCGAGGACCTATGTGCCGACGAATTGGATATGACCGAGATCTTTATGGCGGTGGAAGAGGAATTTGACGTTCTCGTCGATCCGCAGGACTATGATAAGATCCTCACCGTCGGCGATCTGATCGCCTATATCAAGGGGAACGGCAATGACTGAGCATCTGAAACGAACCGAAAAAAAGATCGGTTACGTATTTAAGGACAAAACATTGCTGCGAAAGGCACTGACCCATTCCTCCTATCTCAACGAGCACCGCGAAGCGGAGGAGTGTAACGAACGGCTGGAGTTCTTGGGAGACTCGGTTTTATCCCTGATTTGCTCCGATCATCTTTATCATACCCGTACGGGAGACGAGGGCGATCTGACCAAAACCAAGGCTCTTCTGGTCTGCGAGGAAGCGCTTTCTACCTACGCAAGGGAGCTGAATCTGGGCGAAAGCCTGTTGTTGGGCAAGGGCGAAAAATCGGCGGGCGCCGAGCATCGAAGCTCCATTCTCTGCGATGAGATCGAGGCCATCCTGGGTGCCATCTATCTGGATGGCGGATACGATTCCGCACGGGATTTCATCCTTCCCTTCCTAATTCGGGGAGGAGAAAACTTCCGTCAGCACGATTACAAAACGGTGCTGCAGGAGGTCATTCAGAAGAATCCGGGGGAAACATTGAAATACATCATCGTGGACGAATTCGGCCCCGAGCACGAGAAAACCTTCCTGTGTCATCTGTATCTGAACAGCAACCGAATCTCCGAGGGGCGGGGGCGCTCGAAAAAGGCGGCAGAGCAAGCCGCCGCAAGGGAAGCACTCGAACTGATGGGACTGGAAAAATAAGGAGTTACATATGAATCTGATGCTTTTCGGGCTGGTGCTCATCGTTCTTTGCTTTTACACCCCCTACACCGTTGACAATACCCTTTACGTCATCGACGTTCTTCCCGATTTCATCGGGTACCTGATTCTGTGGGCCACGCTGGAAAAGCGGAGGATCAATAAGCGGATGCGCGGGTTGTACACCGCCGTGTCGGTGATGACCTTGCTCTCCTTTTTGTTCTTCCTGGCGCAGGTCAAGGTGTTTTTTGCCAATTTCCTTGAGGGGAATTTGACGTTTCTTCGTTGGATTCTGGACGGATTGACCTTGGTTTGGGGAGAATACGGAGATCTCATCCTTTTGGTCGCCGTATTGATTCTTGGATGGCTTCACTTTGCGATGCTTGGGTATTGGGAGCAGGATAATCGGCATAAACTCCATTGTACCGTCTGCAAGGCAGGAATGCTATTGTGCGGAATTTCCGCCCTGTGCCACGTGGGCGCAACCTTCATTCTTCTTCCCTTTTCCTGGCATTGGATCGCATATCCCGCATCCCTCGCCGCCGTTGCCGCCGCTTGGTTTGTGATGAAGGACAGCCGGGAAATGCTTACGGGGACCAACGAGATCGTCAAGGAACGCTTGTTTGGCCGAAAAAAATAATTTTATGGGAGTTTTATACCAATGCGTAATATCAAAGATACTCTGAAAACCGCAAAAAAGCTCCATTTTATGGGCATTGGTGGATCTTCAATGAGTTCTCTTGCCCAAATTGCAAAGCGTCGCGGATATACCGTTTCGGGTTCGGATATGCAGGAAAGCGAAGCCACCGATCGGTTGCAGGCGCTGGGGATCTCGGTCAACGTGGGACAGGTAGCAAAAAATATCGACGAGCAATCTCCCGACGCCGTCGTTATGACCGACGCCATCTCCCCCACCAATCCCGAACGGCTGCGGGCAGAGGAATTGCAGATTCCCGTTTACCGCCGCGCCGAATTTTTAGGGGAGATTCTGGACGGATACAAAACCACCGTAGGCATTGCGGGAACCCACGGCAAGACCACGACGTCTTCGATGGTCACGGCAATGCTTCTTTCCGCACAGAAAGACCCCTCCGCCATCATCGGTGGACATATGAATCTCATCGGTGCCTCCTATCGCTTGGGAGAAAAAGAGGATCTTTGCGTCTTTGAAAGCTGTGAATTCAAGGAATCCTTCCGCTTTTTCCGCTCCGACGTGTCCATCATTCTGAATATCGGCGAAGACCATATGGAATATTTCAAAACATTGGACAACGTCATTTCCGCATTCCGAAACTACTTGAACAACATTAAGCCCAACGGGACCCTGGTCACCAACGCCGAGGATGAAAACGTCAAAAAAATGCGGAACGGCTATCAGGGAAATTTGCTGTTGTTCGGTTGGAATGACGGCCATTTCCGCGGAGAAAACGTCACGCTGGACCAAGGACTTCCCTCCTTTGATCTGTATTATCATCCCAACAACGATGCCCAAAGGGAATTCTTCGGACGGGTCAGCCTTTCGGTCCCCGGACGCCACAACGTGCTCAACGCCTTGGCGTGTGCCGCAGCAGGATTCGCCTTGGGACTGACCAAGGAGGAGATCGTCAAGGGAATCGGCACCTACAACGGGGCAGGACGGCGGTTTGAATACCACTGTACCGTCAACGGGGCCGTGGTGGCAGACGATTACGGACATCACCCAGACGCCTACCGAGTCACCTTCCGCACGGCGCGGGACTTGGGATTCCAACGAATCATCGCCATTCACCAGCCCCACACCTTCTCTCGCACGAAAATGCTGATGGACGACTTCGTGGAGGTGCTCTCCACGGTAGATAAGGTTCTGATCCCCCCCATCTACCCCGCTCGGGAGACCAACGACGATTACAACGTCTACGCACAGGACGTGGTCGATCGGCTGGATAACGCGGAATTTATGGAAGATTTCGAGCATATTGCCGACCGCATCAAGGAATTGGCACAGCCGGGAGATTTGTTCATCACCCTCGGCTGCGGCGACATTTACAAGGCAGCGGTACTGACCACGGAAAAATACGGTGAGAAAAAGTTTCTTATAAAATAAAAACAGGAGAATCGATATGAAAAAGCTTGGCTTTGGCTTAATGCGTCTCCCGAAAACAGATCCCGAAATCCCCGAATCCATCGACTTGGAGCAATTCAAGGAAATGACCGACACCTTTCTCCAACGGGGATATACCTACTTCGACACCGCCTACGTATATCACAACCGCGAATGCGAGCGGGCAGTCAAAACGGCATTGACCGACCGCATCCCTCGGGAAAGCTATCGTTTGGCAACCAAATTACCCTCGATGCTGCTGAATACCGTGGAGGATATGGAACGCATCTTCAACGAACAGCTGGAGAAGTGCGGCGTGGAATATTTCGACTATTATTTGATCCACTGCCTCAACGCGCGGCTCTACGAGACCGTCCAACGGTTGGGAGCCTTTGAATTCGTTATGCAGAAAAAGGCCGAGGGAAAGGTGAAAAAATTCGGCTTTTCCTTCCACGATTCCGCCGCCGTTCTCGACCAAATCCTGACCGACCACCCCGAGGTGGAATTCGTGCAGCTGCAAATCAACTATTTGGATTGGGAATCCCCCACCGTACAGTCTCGTCTCTGCTATGAGGTTGCGCGCAAGCACCAAAAGGACGTCATTATTATGGAGCCCATCAAGGGAGGCGTGCTTGCCGCCGTTCCCGAACAGGCAAAAGAGCTGATGGCGTGTTCCGATCCGAACAGGACCCCTGCCCAATGGGCCTTGTAGTTCGCCGCAAATCTTGACGGCGTGATTATGGTCTTAAGCGGAATGTCCGACCGAAATCAATTAGGCGAAAATACCGCGTTTTTCAAGGATTTGCCACCGCTGACCGAGGAAGAGAAAACAATGCTTTTCCGCTGTGCGGACATCATCAACAAGTCCGTGGCAGTCTCCTGCACGGGCTGTGAATACTGCACCGCCGATTGCCCGAAGCAAATCCCCATTCCCCAATGGTTCGACGCCTACAACAAGGGAGAATCGGGAAGGGCTCTTGCCGAAAAATATCCCACCCCCGCCGATTGCATCGCTTGCGGGAAATGTGAAAAGCTGTGCCCCCAAAAGCTTCCCATCCGACGTCTGCTCGCTGCCGCAAGGCAGGCAATGGAGCTGTAACCCTAAAAAATATCGGTCCACCCGTAATTGGGTGGACCCTTTCTTTTTTTACAAGCGGGAAGTTTCATTCCGACCTTTTTTGTTTTCCGAAAGAAGCGGGATTCTTTACCGCGGACATCTTCCGTAAAGACGGTTCCAGATGCGGAATTTCTCCCGATCCACCGATGCCAGCTGCTCCTCCGTAATGCGGTAGGACCAATTATCGTCGCTGGTCCCCGGCCGATTCAGACGGGTATCGCTGCCGTACAAAAGCAGGTCCTGCACGGGCAAGATCAGCAAGCCCGCGTGGGACTGAAACAGGGTGCGCAGAATAGAATCGTATCCCCGATTCCAATCTTCGCCGTAATATCCGCAATACGCAAGCACGCGGCGACGGGTGGCGTCGTCCAATTCCCAAATATATCCCAACAGCGTATTGTTGTCGTGGGTTCCCGTATAAGCCACGCAGTGATGATCGTAATTATGGGGCAAATGGGGAGAATTTTCATCCCCCAAAAAAGCAAACTGAAAGACCCGCATTGAGGGGAATCCGCTGTCCTTGACCAGCTTATGAACGGCAGGGGTGATATCCCCCAAATCCTCGGCGATAAGCAATCGATCTCCCGCCGCCTCTTTCAGCGCGCGAATCAAAGAAATTCCGGGGCCCTTGACCCATGTTCCGTTTCGTGCGGTGGTCTCCCCTGCAGGGATGGAATAATAAGACTCCAGCCCACGAAAATGATCGATCCGCACTCCGTCGAACAATTCACACATAAAGCGGATGCGGTCCTTCCACCATCCATAGCCGTCGGCTTTCATCCTCTTCCAATTGTAAAGGGGATTGCCCCACAACTGACCATCCTCGGCAAAATAGTCGGGAGGAACGCCCGCAACTCCTGTGGGACGATGCTCTTTATCCAACAAAAACTGCTCCGGTGCCGCCCAAACATCGGAGGAATTCAACGCAACGTAGATGGGGATGTCCCCGATGACGGAGATCCCCTTTTCATTGGCGTAATTCTTGATCTCCTTCCATTGACGGAAAAAGATATATTGCGTAAACCGCCACAGCGTCTCCGCTTCCGCGTCGGGAGTCTGCACCGTCCATTCCGTCCAGGGACGGCTTCCATTGGCGGCGCGCAATCCCATAAAACGGCAAAAATCCGCCGTATGGGGGTGGGCTTCAAAAAAGCGGTTCATTTCCCCGTCTCGGTCAAAGCGCTTTGCCGCTTTTCCCAAAAGGGCAAGACGCTCCCTTGAGAGCCGCGAAAACTCGCAGGCATACGGAGTGATCTGTCTTGCCTGCCCGATCTCAGCCTCGGTCAAAAGTCCCTCGCGAACTAAGGCGGGCAGATCAATAAAATAGGGGTTTACCGAAAACGTGGACAAGGAGCAATAGGGGGAATTGTAATCATCGGGCAAGCAAAAGGGCAGGGTCTGCCAATAAGAAAATCCGCAATCCGCAAGAAAATCAATCCATTTTCTCGCACTGTCTCCAAAGGAGCCCTCGGAATATTCCCCCCAAAGGGAGGAAACATGCATCAAAACGCCGCTTGCTCGCCGCATAAAATCACCTCTGTCAATTCTGATTTTATTATACTATATTTCACCGCAGATTTCAATGGATGTTTGGAAAGAAACTATGACATTTTGAAAAAAGAGTTGCACTAAAAAAGCTTGTATGATATAATGAAAAAAACGTCGGGAGGATCATCGCTATGAGAATTGAAGATCTTGATCAGAATATGAAGGTCGAGACGGACATTACCGAACCGGACATCGTTTGGCTCGACGCAAAGCAAGCCCCCTTTCAATTACACGGAGTCTTCTACGACGAGCAAAAAAAGTGCTACGTCCGTATGCCGCAAGAGATTGCAGATACGGTAAATAATGGTGTAAAGGGGATGAACGCCCATACCTCCGGCGGACGGGTCCGCTTCAAGACCGATTCCAAATTTATCGGGATCCGTGCCATCCAGAAGAACACCGCACTGATGACGCACATCACCTTGCTGGGACAGTCGGGCTTCGATATGTATCGGAAAAACGATGCGGGATTTGACATTTATTACGCATCGTTTCGCCCTCCTATGGGAGTGAAGGAGGGATATTCCTCTCCCATACAAACCGACGGGGCTTTTGCGGAATACACCATCAATTTTCCTCTCTACGACGGCGTAAACGAGTTGTATATTGCGCTCAAAAAAGACGCCGTCATCCAGGCGCCCGATCCCTATAAAATTGAAAAGCCCGTAGTTTATTACGGCTCCTCCATTACCCAAGGCGGTTGCGCTTCCCGTCCCGGCAACACCTATCAGGCGATTCTTTCCCGTCGACTGAACGTTGACCATATCAATTTGGGATTCTCCGGCTCTGCACGCGGGGAAGAGACGATGGTAAATTATTTGTGCGAGCTGTGCAAAACCGCCGCGGCCTTCGTTTGCGATTACGACCATAACGCCCCCAATGCAGAGCATCTGGAAAAAACCCATCTTCCCTTGTATCGGGCAGTACGAAAGGCAAACCCCGATCTTCCCATTTTACTGGTCTCCGCCCCCGACGTTCCCCTGAAGCCTGCCCAATGGCTTCCACGCTTGGAAATCATTCGGCAAACCTATTTGACGGCAAAGGCCGAGGGAGACGAAAAAATCCGGTTCCTTCCCGGGAATAAACTCTTTGAGGGCATCGGATGGGACGGCTGTACCGTAGACGGAATCCACCCCAACGATCTGGGCTTTTTCCGTATGGCAACCGCGATGGAGCCTTATCTGAAAGAAATGCTGAATCCGGATTGATCCTTCCGTTCCCCGATAAATTCGGGGAACGTTTTTTGTGCAAGCATCCGATTGACAAATTTCGTCAAAGATGGTATAATGATAGCATAGAAAAAAGAGGGAGATCTTCGTTATGATCTACGCAATCATTCTTTTCGCCGTAACCTACGTGCTGATGCTGATCTTCAGCAAGTACCGTCCCTACATTGCCCTGACCTCGGCAGTAATATTCCTTATGTCGGGGATGCTTCCCTTGGGAAACGTTTTCGGAGCCATTGACTTCAACGTGCTTCTGATGATCGCGGGGACGATGGGATTGGTCCAACTGTTTATCGACAGTAAAATGCCCGAGCTCTTGGCGGATCTGATTATGGAAAAGGTGCCAAACATTCAGATGGCGGCCGTGTGCCTCGCCTTGTTTGCAGGCGTTATTTCCGCCTTCGTGGACAATGTGGCGACGGTGCTGATGATCGCTCCCGTGGCGTTGGAGGTCTGCAAAAAGCTGAAGACAAACCCCGTACCCGTCATTATCGGCATTGCCGTATCTTCCAATCTCCAAGGAGCCGCAACGCTGGTAGGCGATACCACCGCAATTATGCTGGGATCCTACGCGGATATGAGCTTTTTAGACTTCTTTGTCTACCAAGGAAAGCCCGGAATATTCTTTGCCGTAGAATTGGGTGCACTCATCTCTGCCTTGATTCTGGCGTGGCTTTTCCGCAAAGAAAAATCTCCCATTCCCCGCAGCGGACAACGGACCAAGGTGACCGATTACGTCCCCACCTATCTGCTTTGCGGCGTAGTCCTTCTTTTGATCGTCGCCTCCTTTATTCCCAACAAGCCTGCCGTGACCAACGGTTTGATCTGCGTGGGTATGATGGCCATCGGACTGGCCTACAATTGGATCAAAAATAAGAGCTTTAAGGCCGTGACAGACCCCTTGAAAGCCATTGATTTTGAGACCATCGGGCTTCTGCTTGGACTGTTTCTGATGATCGGCGGTATTTCTCATATGGGAGTCATTCAAGCGGCGGCGGACCTGTTAGCAAAATTGGGAGGCGGAAACGTCTTTTTGCTTTACACCGTCATCGTATGGGCATCGGTTGTCATTTCCGCATTCATCGACAACATCCCCTACGTAGCAACGATGCTTCCCGTAGTCACCGCACTGGCAGCAGGACTGAATATCGACCCCACCGTCCTCTACTTCGGTCTTCTCTCCGGAGCCACGTTGGGCGGAAACTGCACCCCCATCGGCGCCTCGGCCAATATCACGGGGATCGGGATCCTGCGCAAGGAGGGTTACACCGTCAAAAACGGCGATTTTTTCCGCATTGGGATCCCCTTCACCCTGGCGGCAACCATCCCCGCATATATTTATATTTGGCTACTATTCGGGCCCAAATAAGCCCCCCAAAAAAAGAGCCCACATTAATAAAAACCAACCCACAGATGTGGGTTGGTTTTTTTGGAAGGGTAGCACAAATCCGAACCCCTTTGATTTTTTGACCTATGTGTTCGAACCCCTACATATTTTTTCTTCTCTTACTTAACAAGTGAGAATATATGCAACCCTATCACATCTAATACTATTCCACCGATAATAGTGATTATTGTTACCAAGTGACCTAAATATTGTTTTATTAAAATCATAAAAACATTTACAAAACCAACACCTATTGAAAGTGAACCTAATAATCCAAAAATAAAACCAAACATACCGTATAAGTTGCCACTTTGAGTTGTGGGTTCTAAAGCATTACTTGGAGTTAAAAACATAAAAATAAAGAACGGAATCAAAAGAATAATAATAGATAAAATTGTGTGTACTGTATAGAATATCCCATATTTTTCTTTCAAGTATTTTTCCTGTTTCGGAGAAAAGTATTTTTTTGTATTTTTGGGAAGTTTCCAATAATCATTAAATTTCATTTTTTACCCCTTAGACTATCGCTTTTTTGATTCTTCTTCAATAACTTTTAACGCAGGTTTCACACCGACAAAGTTGGTAAAAGAGAATCTCATATGTTTGTATTCAAATTTTAATACCTGACTAAAAAAGTTTGATTTTATTTTCAAATTATCAACATTACTTAATTCAACTGTATATAACAGCTCACCTATATTACTTTTTATATCAACATCATAGATATCTAAATTATTACCCTTAACACATAAAGCAACTAAACCTTCTCTACCAATAGCAAAAGGTAAATAAGTCGCCGTTGCACAAAACCCTGCACCACGAATATCGCAGTAACCGTTTGCAATTAATTTTTCTTGAAATTTAGACATCTATAACACTCCTTTATAAAAGCCTTTTTTATAGTTCAGATTATAGCATATTTTCTTGGAGATTACAACAAAATCGTGAATGGACTCACACCTTTCCCGATTTATCGAAATAACCATTCACTTTTTGAATACTGGCCACTTTTTAAAGTGGATAAATTTATAGAAAGGAGGCGATTCAGGAAAACAAAAGAAAAAACTGAATCTTTTTGGCGCAATACAGGTGGGAAAGGTGTGAGTTTTGGGGATGTTGAAATTAATAATCGGCCATGATTACTCATGACCGATGGTTAGGTTTATTTTTATATTCTTATTGTCTTTTTGATTCCACCTTTGAATATGATTAGTAACTCGTTCTTCGACATTACTTTTATGCAGTCAATGAGTTTTCGGGTTGCTTTATCATCATATTCCAAGGGTTGATTTTTAAGTATATCAGTCAGATTGATAACTTCGTTCATTCTGTTTTCGTTTGCACTGGCTTCTATCTGTCTTTGCTTTTTCAGTGCGATACGATTTTTGATTTCGGCAATTTCTTTTGATACTCTTACAAATTCTTCGCTATCCGTATCAAGTTCCTTTGCCATCTGTACCACCGTATCTTTCAGAGTATTGAGTCTTATCTCATCCTCTACGATATACCGACGAGCAGTTTGACAAGCTGGTGGAGATCGGCATCCCCGAAGCACAGCTATATAAGATGGCGGGGAACTCCGTAACAACCAACGTAGTAACTGCTATCGGACTGAAGCTGATACAAGAAATTCAGAATTTGGAGGAACAAAAATGCCCAATCACGTAATAAACCGACTTGAATTCGACTGCCCCGAAGAAATGCTGAAAGAAATCCTTTCTGCAATCTGCTATGACAACAACGCCGAAGCAGAACGAACCGGAATTGGCACCATCGATTTCAATAAAATCACGCCTATGCCTCCGAGTTTGGACATCGAAAGCGGAAGTAATACAAACCGAGGGATTGACCTGTATCTCACGTCTGTAAATCCCGGCGTCAAATACTACGGCAAAGAGAAAATGGATTCCGTGGAGTTTGCTGCGTTGGAGGAACGACTCAGCGGTAGTCGCACATTCTTCCCTCACAACTCTGCGCTGACACCTGATGAAATACAGAAAGCAACTGCATATCACAGTGAAGAGGAACTGGTGCAACTTGGCAAAACCGCCGTGGAGAATCTCATGCAGTACGGTGCGACCACATGGTACGATTGGCGTACCCGTGGAGATACGTGGAATACCAAGTGGAATTCGTATAACGCATACGATTACAACGGCGGCAACGAGATCTGCTTCCAAACTGCGTGGTCTGCTCCGCACCCCATCATCGAAAAGCTCTCCGCTATGTACCCCGAAGTAACCATCAAGCATAGATGGGCAAATGAGGATCTGTGGCAAGGATGCGGTAGTCAAACCTACCTTGGCGGTGAGATGATCGACCACGACTACCCCGAAACCGATATGGAACATCTCGAAATTGCAGCATCCATCTGGGATAGTTCCCTCGAGGATTACGGTTTGGTAGAAAACGCCTCAGGAACTTCGTATGTCAACATTGAGAATGAAATCTATGACCTGGTATCTGTATGCGGTCAGCCCGGCTTGTTCTCAAACGGAAAACTGACGAAGGACGATATCCCTCGTGGGTTGTTTGTTTATCACCTGCGAAGCGGCAGCAATGACGAACAGTTCTGTGCCATTGAAAACAGAGTAAGTTTCAACCACGGCGGCTCCATTGTTACGAGCGAACCGTTGGATCTCGGTAAGGGCGGCTCTCTCTCGTTCGACGATAACCATACACTCAACTTTATGGGTGAGGATCTTACCTTCGGACAGTTTATGGAGGGGGATTTTGAAACACGGGAGGTGGTAGACCTTGAGCAGAATTGACATCGTAACCACAGACGAGCTTCGTGGGATGCGCGGTTCGGAATGACTGATTCTCCAAGGCTGTGGCGGCGAGCTCACCGAATGGGTGGACGGTATCAACGAGATGCTCACCGAGGAAGACATCCTTCTGGAAGGAACAAAGTTCGATGAAATCCATGCATTTAAGCACGAAGGGCTAACAAATCTGTTGTTCCCTTTCTCCGAGGATATAAAGCTGAACATCGGAAAGCTTGCCATCTGGCGCCTTGCTTCTTACGAAACCTTCGGTGGAACGTGGCTTACTGACTACGTGGATAACCGTCTCGGCGGGTTTGAGATGAGCGCCTTCGAAAAGGAAATCCGAAGACTTGATACCTTCGCCGACACCGAAATCTCCTTTGAGTTCCAATGCAATCAAACAGAAGGGTGGCCAGCCTGCCTCATGTGGAACCGAGCGGAAGGGAAAGCGTGGCTTGCTCCGAACGATTGCTGTGGCGATAACGAACAGTACTACGAAAAGGCAATGCGGGCCTGTGAAGAATTTGGTATCCGAACCTGTGAGATTGTGAATGATTTTAACGAAATTCTTGATTCGCTCGGGGACAATGCCAAAGAGTGTAAAATCTACGAAGAATCCGAAGCCCCGGAACTATCCTGAACAGAGTAAAAAGAAAGATGTGAAAGACCGACTTGTGCAGTGTTGCGCAGGTCGGTCTTTTTTAGAAAGGAGGATGCATCTTGAACAGTTTTATGAGTTGGATCGGCGGTAAGAAGGCTTTGCGAGAAGAAATTCTTGCTCGGTTTCCACTCGATTATACCCGCTATATTGAAGTGTTTGGCGGCGGGGGGTGGGTTCTTTTTCATAAGTCCCCCGAGCGTGATTTCGAAGTATACAATGACTTTAACCCCAATCTCGCAAACCTGTATCGTTGCGTCAGAGATCATCCCGATGAGCTCTGCGATGAACTGAGATATATGCTCAACTCCCGCTTGGATTTTGACTACGTCAGAGAAATGATGCATTCCAAAACAGATATTCCCGACATCAAGCGAGCCGCATATTTCTATCAGCTCATCCGATACAGCTATGCATCCGGTCTGGATTCTTTTGGAGGTCAACCCCATGCTATGTGGAACAACTTCCCGTTAATCCACAACGCTTGTGAACGACTGCAAAAAGTTGTGATTGAAAACAAGGATTTTGGAAGCTTATCAAGCAGTATGATCGTCCTCAATCCTTCTTCTACTGTGACCCTCCGTATTAAAACAATAGTTGCCCATCAATGACGTATGTTCCCAAGAGATTTGTCTGCCACTTGTTTGTGCAGACAATACTTCTCTTACATGCTTAAACATATTTTCTATGGGGATACGTGGTAAATCTATTGATTGAAGTAATGCAGCTGTATAAGCTCCATGTCCATCAAATTCAACAGCTTTTTGCCCTGGAGACGTAGAAAACGCAATAATTGTTCCTTCTGGTGCAAATACTGGGGCAAACCCATGAGCCACCCCTCCTCTGCCAGTGCCATCCTGTCTACATGCATCCAAAATTATTATTTTTGTTTTCAGGTTATTTTCATAGTTTTTCCCTTCAAG
>JAGAOB010000076.1 GCA_017623895.1 Clostridia bacterium | reverse complement strand
GACGGCGTGGATTACTTCTACAGAAACGGTAAGGCTGTTTATGCCGGCTTGATCGTTATTGACGGCACCGTTTACTATGCAGGTACCAGTGGTAAGATTCTTAAGGATCGTACCTACTACGCCTGGAAGGTTGATGCTTCCGCTGAACATCTTGGTCCCGCCACCTATACCTTCGGCGCAGATGGTAGACTTGTTTGGGCAAACGACAAAGTTTACTCCGTGACTATTGACGGTGCTCCTGCTGAGTATGATAAGCTCTACTACGGCACTTGGGACTTTGATGGTGTTTCCTACAAAGCCTTTACCGATGAGATCGTTACCAAGGGATTGGTTACTCTCCCCGTTTACGTGAACAACAACACCGAGGACGCGGTTAATGCTCGTACCTTCTTCCTGGTTGAAGAGGTTGCTAACAACTGGGTCCACTGCGTTGAGAACTCTGATGTTGGTAATACGCAATGGGTCAAAGAGGGCGGCTCCGATATGATGATTTACATCGACGGTGTTAAGTATGTGGTTGGTGTCTTCACTTATGACGCCCAGCTTGCCGCCGGGGAAACCTCTGCACCCAGCATTTATCAATGGTTTATGGATAAAGAGACTGAGGCCGGAGTTGAAGGTCTCGAAGACGGCGTTCAGATCAAATTCATTTCTGAGATCTCTGCAGAAGAATTTGCTCCCGTAACTTCCGAATACGTTGCTTCTCTGTTCGGAGGAAGCGTTCAGTAATTGAACTGCAGAACCGAATAACCAACGGAATGATACAGGGCTCCCTTTTGGGAGCCCTGTGTGAATTTATAGTGGTATGAAAAATTTCAAAAGGATATTTTGATGTTTTTGATAGTATTATAAGAAGGAGGCTCGGCGTTGAAAAAGAAAAAATTACTCTTTGTGCTCTTAATCGGCCTGGTTCTCGCTTTGACTACGTTCATTTTTGCAAATTCTCTTATGGATTCCGAAACCTCCCACGAGATGAGCGGAGGCTTGATCGATCTTCTTTTTCTGCGGGAATGGTTGGACAATCCAGCATTGCAGCTTATCGTCCGAAAGATCGCCCACGGGGTTGAGTTCTTTGCCTTGGGGGCGGCTGTGATGGGCTTGGTGTTAGAGGCGCGTCGACAATTTCAAAAGAAACCTCTTGGGACGGCATTCTTCTACGTTTTGTTTATTGCAGTAATCGATGAACATATTCAGCGCTTTTCCAACGGACGAACAAGCTCCACCTCGGACATATTGTTGGACTTTTTTAGCGCGGCGTTCGCTTTTGTTGTGGTGTGGGGTCTGTTTTTCCTGATTTCCCGCCGAAAAATGCGGAAATTTGAAACAATTAACGAATAAAGAGGTTTGGATATGAACTTTACAGAAATTGCCGAAAATCGACAATCTTGCCGCAATTATGCTGCCGACCGTCCTGTGGAACAAGAGAAACTGGATCGGATCCTCGCGTCTGCTCGCCTTGCCCCCTCGGCTTGCAATGGTCAACCCTATCAGATCACTGTTTGCAGGGGAGAGGCCGCAAAAAAGGTGACGAAGGCCGTGCAGGGAATGGGAATGAATTCCTTTGCCTCCGATGCGCCGATTTTACTTGTTATTTCGGAAAAACCCTATGTTAAATCTGCGGCAGTGGGAGCAAAATTTCTAAAAAATGATTATCGATCTATGGACATAGGGATCCTTGCCGCTTATATTACGGCAGAGGCGACGGCGCAAGGACTCGGAACCTGCATCCTTGGTTGGTTGAATGACGATGCAATTCGCGCGTTCTGCGCCCTTGACGGAGCCGTCCGTCTCGTGATCACCTTAGGCTATCCCAAGCAAGACGATACGCTTCGTCCCAAAAAGAGAAAAGACCTTTCAGATCTTGTTTCTGTTTTAGATTAAAAAAATTCCCCTCCCAATGGAGGGGAATCATTTTTTACGTATCTTCTGCTATGCAGCGTTGTTTTCAGCGAAATCCGCCGAACAGGAGCATCACAAAGCCGCTGAGAACCAGAAGAATCAGCAGGCTTGGAAGGACCAAAACGAGAATTGCGGAAATACTCATTGCGAATTTGTCCTTAAATCCTACCTTGTTTTCTTCCATAGCGCGGGCAAGAAGCGCATCGTCTTCTTTTGTGGTTTTCTTCAGTTTCTTTCGAAAAAACAGCATAGCAACATCCTTTTTTAGAAAAATCAATTGCGTTCCATTCCGTGATCGGCAAGATTTACGTCGAACAGATAATTTCCGTTTTCGTCCATCTTCTTCTCAAGGAAGTGGCAGGCGACAAAGTGACCTGGCTCTACTTCGGTCAGCGGGGGAGGAACGCGTTTGCACTTATCGCAGGCCATATAGCAGCGCGTGTGGAATTTACAGCCGGAGGGCGGCTTGATGTTTCCGGGAATATTTCCCTCCAGAATGATCCGCTCCTTGGAAAGACTGTCGGGATCGGTGGTGGGAATGGAGCTGAGCAATGCCAGCGTATAAGGATGGCGGGGATCCTTGAACAGGGTGTCCGTATCCGCAATCTCTACGATATTACCCAGATACATAACGCCGATACGATCAGAGATATAACGGACCACGGAAAGGTTGTGGGAAATAAACAGGTACGTGAGTTTTTCCTGTTCCTTCAGATCCTGAAGCAGATTGATAATCTGGGACTGAATGGAAACGTCCAAGGCAGAAACACACTCGTCGCAAACTACGAATTTGGGATTTACCGCCAACGCTCTGGCGATACAAATGCGCTGCCGCTGACCGCCCGAGAACTGATGAGGGTAGCGGTTGTACATATATTTCTGCAAGCCGCATTCTTCCATAACGCGGAAGACGTGCTCCTTCATTTTGGGAGATCCGGGCTTGTAGAATTTATGAGTGATCAGCCCTTCTTCGATGATTTGTCCCACCGTCATACGGGGGTTCAGAGAAGAGTAGGGGTCCTGGAAAATAATCTGCAGATCCTTGCGAAGCAGACGCATTTCCGCTTTGTTCAAACGCGAAAGGTCAATGCCGTTATCCAACATTTCCTCGTATTCGGAAAATTCCGCGTCATCTGCGTATTTCGCTTTCAGATCCGTAATTTTCTTATCTACGTCGGCAATGGAAGCCTCGTATTTATCGCAGGCTCCCTGCAGAACGTTGATTTTCGCATTGATTTTTGAGACTTTTCCGGAATTGTCTTTTCCGCCTTCTTTTGCTTCCAGAATTTCAATTTCCAGCTTTGCATCAGAAATTTTTTCGTTCAACTTCGCCAAACGGACCGAATATCCGTACCGTTCCAACAGAAGTGCGGCCCCTGCCTTGGTGTCCTTTGCCACGAATCCGCCCAGGATTTTGGCAACGTTATCCAACGCGGTTTTTGCGTCCGCTACGGCAAGGTTCTTTTCCTGAAGATCGAAGAAGGTGGCTTCATCTCCCAACGAATCGCACTTTGCGGTGAGGTCCTGGGCCTTCTGCTTTGCCATATGATACTTTTCAACGAAAGCGGTGGCGTGGCTCAGAGTATTTTTCACGTATTGGGGAGCTACAGAGTCAATGGTGCGCCCATAATACATACAGTTTCCCGCGGTTTGTTCATAAATTTGAAGAAGCACGCGGCCAAGAGTGGATTTTCCGCAGCCCGATTCGCCTACCAAACCAAAGGTTTCCCCTTGAAAAATATCGATAGAAATATCTTCATTTGCACGGGTATAAAGCTGTTCCTTTTGGAAGAGCTTGGTTTTTGCCAACGGAAAATACTTTTTAAGATTGTTGATTGACAGTAATTTTTCCATGCTCTGCACTTCTCCTTTCCGCTTTCTCCGGATAGAAGCATCTCACGTACTGATTCTCATCCACCTTGACGAGTCCGGGTTCTTCGTCAATGCACTTTTGTGTGCAGTATTTACAGCGAGGTGCAAATTTGCAGCCCTTAGGCAGATCTAACGGGTGGGGAACCACGCCGGGAATAGGATCCAGCTTGGAGCGATCGTCGTTCAGACGGGGAATGGAGAACATCAAGCCCTCCGTATAGGGATGGCTTTGCTTGCAGTCCGCAAAAATAATTTTCGCGGGGGCCTGCTCGACGACTTGGCCGCAGTACATAACCACAACGTCGTCCGCCATTTCATTGATGACCCCAAGATCGTGGGTGATGAACATAATGGCCGTTCCGTTATCTTTTTGCAGATTGTTCATCAATTTCAGAATCTGTGCTTGAATGGTTACGTCCAATGCAGTGGTGGGCTCGTCGGCAATCAGAATGTCAGGCTTGCAGGCCAAAGCCATAGCGATCATAACCCGCTGTCTCATCCCGCCCGACAGCTGGTGGGGATATTGCTTTGCCACCGATTCGGGGTTGGGGATCTGAACCTCCCGCAGCATTTCAATACACTTTGCTTCCGCTTCCTTTTTGGAAAGCTTTTGGTGAATGATAAAGGGCTCGGAAAGCTGTTGCTTGATGGAGAATACGGGGTTCAGGCTGGTCATAGGCTCTTGGAAAATGACCGAAATACGGTTTCCGCGGATATGGTACAGGTCCTGGGTGGGGAGATGGACCAGATCCTTTCCGTCGAAATTAATTTCTCCGCTTTCAATGTATCCGTTGGCGTCCAGAAGACGAAGGATGCTCATTGCGGAAACACTTTTTCCGGAGCCGGATTCTCCTACGATTCCCAGCGTTCTTCCGCGTTCAATCGAATAGGAAACGTCGTTTACGGCCTTGACCGTACCGTTTCTCGTTTTGAAAAACGTATGCAAATTTTTAACTTCAAGTAACGGCATTATTTTTCCACCTCCGATTTGGGATCCAGAATATCACGGAGCGTATCGCCGATGATGTTGATACAAATAACGGTGATCGCAAGGAAGAGGGCAGGGAAGATCCAACGCCACCAGAAATGCTGAATGACGATGGAGTTACGGCATCCGTCGAGCATATTACCCCACGTAGGGCGGGGCAACTTCACGCCGAAACCTAAGTACGACAGGGAAGACTCGGTCAGCATACAGGTTGCAAAGTCAAGGGTCAGGGAAACGATGATAACCGAGACCACGTTAGGCAGGATATGCTTAAATGCAATGCGGCTTTCCTTGATTCCCATAGATTGAGCCGCCACAACGAATTCTTTTTCCCGCTCTGCCAAAATCTGACCGCGAACCAGCTTTGCAAGTCCGGTCCAAGACAAAAGTCCAAGAATGATCATAATGATAAAGATACGGGTGTCCTCCTGCAGGCTGCTACCTTGGAGGATTGCAGAAAGAACGAGGGCAAAGGGAAGGAAGGGGATCGCGGAGAAGATTTCGGTAACGCGCATCAGCAGGAGGTCAACCCAGCCGCCGAAGTAACCGGAGATACAACCCACGATAATTCCGATGATGGAGGATACGATAACGGCAACCGCGCCGATGGTCATCGTCATACGACCGCCGTTTACCACGCGGTTCAGCATATCGCGGCCCAGGTCATCGGTTCCCATCAGATATCCGCGCAGACCCCATTTTTCGACCAGCTGGCCGTCCTTAAAGGCGTAGTTTTGGAATCCCGAGGCAAATACGGTGTCCACAGACCCTTCTTTTGTCAGGGCTTTGGGAACGTCGGTTTGGTTCAGCGCTCCGTTGCCCCAGGCATAGGCCTTTCCGCTTTTCGTGGTCAGTACGAAATGACGAGCACCGGCGGAAACGCTTTCGATGGTTTCTCCTTCAGGGATCTGAGGCCCTTGAGCGATGGATCCGAGGGAGATCAGCTCGCTGTCCTCCAGCAAAAGGGTGATGCTGTCGCCCGTGGATGCAATGTCCACGACCTTACGGTTTCCGATGTATTCCTGGGTGTTTTTCCCTTGATAAAAATCGTATTGCTTGTTGCTTCCCGTAATGAACTTCCCATCTTCCGTGATGCCGAAGAGGTTGGTTGTGGTGAAGCAAACCTTCGTAAGCTTAATATTATCGGTTTTAATGGTCTTATAGATGGAGGCTAGGTTCATACACTTGGCCATGGCGTTACCCCAAGCATAGAGCGTTCCGTCCTTCATCAGAATAGCGGTCATTTGATCTCCGCAGATCAGCTGTTCCACGTTTTCCACGTCAATTTTTCCGTTGATCAGCTCGTCCGGTTGAGGGAATTCTCCGAGCATACGACCGTCTTTGCCGTATTGCGCGTTATCATTTTCGCCCCATCCGTAGATCGTACCGTCCTCTGCGATGACAATGCAGTGGTCGGTTCCCGCAGCTCCCATAACGATATTGGCGTTTTGTACCTTTTCGGGGATATTCATAACGTCCTTTGCGGGATTTTTCGAGAACGAGTAATAGTAACCCCAAGTATGAACGCCGCCGTCCTTATCGATACCCAAAGAGAAGGATCCTTGAGAGGTAATGCTGACGGGAGAATCCTTCATTTCCGAAGGAAGACTCATCATCGAAAGATTGGGAGCAACGTTCGTGTGCAATGTTTCCGTATAGGAAAGATCAATGGGCATAAGGATCGGTCCGATCAATACGAAAAGGATCATTGCAAGCAGAATCACCAAAGCCGTTACGGCGATGGGCTTGCGGAAAAACCGCTTTACTGCCAACTTCGAGGGGCTGTCATACCGTTCGTTTTCTACGGTATGCTCAACTGCATTTCCCAAGAACATCCGCCCGAAAATCCGAGTAAATCCGGAGGGACGTTTATTTTGTTTCTTTTCCATATGAATACATCCCCCTTACTTATTTACGCGGACCCGCGGGTCGGCAAGGCCGTAGGCAATATCGACTACGAGATTTCCTAAAAGGCCGATAATAACGTAAAACATCTGGATCAAAAGCACGACTTCAAAGTCCTTCGCATTCAGCGAACCGATATAAAGCTGACCCATACCGTTCAGCCCGAAAATGTTTTCGATCATAATCGAGCCCGAGAAAATGCTGAGGAACCAGCCGATAACCAACGTAATGATGGGAATCAGAGCGTTTCTCCAAGCGTGGCTGTAGACTACGATCTTTTCTCTCAAACCCTTTGCACGGGCCGTACGAATGCAGTCCATACTGAGTGCTTCGGTCATCGAGGCACGGACGTAACGGGTCATACCTCCCAAGGATCCCACGGTCATAACGATAATGGGCAAAGCCATATAGTGAAGCTCGTCCAAGAATTTTTGGATGCCTGTGTATGCGGATCCGGGAGTTTTCATTCCCGAAACGGGGAAGATGTTCAGGTCAAGCCCCGAAATCGCTTCAATTCCTTCCCGCAGCAGGATCGCCAACAGCCAGATAAAGACGATGGCCATAATAAAGGTGGGGATACTGTAGCCGACGATGGTCGCCGTTTGTATAAACGTATCCCGCTTTCCTCCGCGGTGGGTTGCGCAAAAGATGCCCAACGGGATAGTAATCCCCAACGCGATAATCGTAGCAATAATATTAATGAAGACAGTGTTTCGCATCGGCTCCGATAACAGCTCAACGACGGGCCTGTCATAAGTATAGCTGTACCCGAAATCTCCCTGCAACAGACCTTGATACTGTCCGTTGATGGGAACGACCCCGATCCAGCCCAGATAGCGTACGAAAACGTTTTGGTCTAAGCCAAGCTCCTTTCGCAGCTCCTGATACTTTGCTTCAAATTTTTCGGGTTCGTTTTT
Source organism: Clostridia bacterium (assembly GCA_017623895.1). Taxonomy (GTDB): domain Bacteria; phylum Bacillota; class Clostridia; order Oscillospirales; family UBA644; genus RGIG995. The sequence continues at coordinate 1,356 of JAGAOB010000076.1, read as the reverse complement.
GTAGATCGTTTTGTACTGCTCCACTTCTGCGCGTGCACGGTCATACGGAATCATTGCGTAGACCAAATACATCAGCAAAGAGAGGATCAAGAATACGACCAGAACGTACCCTAATCTTTTCAGAACGTACTTGCCCATTTGGAAAACTCGCTTTCTTGCATTGTGCCCCGCGGAAGCGGGACCGTAGACAATACCTCGTATCATCTGAGAATCACCGAAACGCAAAAATAATTTCGTTGATTTTCAGGTGATATAAGGGATAACGGGAGGCATCGGAAGGATGCCCCCCGTTATTTCGTTTCAACCCAAAGGGGTATCAACTAGGAAAACTTTACGCAGCGTTCTTAATGGTGCAGTAAAGCAGAGCGTCTACGGGGCTCCAGAAGGGGCTGGTCTTGAAGTTTTCGATCTTCGCGTTGTAGACGTCATAGTAGTAGTTGGAGTACAGGGGAATGTCGGGCATCAGCTGATTCCATCTTTCGATGTAAGCTTTCCACCACTGATTGTATTCTTCAACGGTAGTAGCATCGTAAACCATAGCCATAGACAGGTAGTCCATACCGATCTTGCCGCCGGAAGCGGTGACAGCATCAGCATAGCTCATCTTGGTGTGGTTGCCTTCAGCATCGTAGTAGGGGAATGCAACGTCATACTCGTCGTAAAGTTTGTTGACGGAGTAATCGAAATAAGCGGGATCCAAAGACCAGTTCCAAGAGTAGTCATAGACCGCGTTATTCCAACCGGTAGCGAGGTTGAACATACCGTAGGAGGGAGTTCCGCCGTAACCGTAGGAGGGTTCACGGTAGATTTCGCCCAACAGCTTGTCGAAGTCGCCGACGGTGGAGCGAACGACCATACCGATAGCCTTCACGTTGTCGGTGCCGACAAGGCGAGCGGCCAACATATCGGTAACGTCATTGTTGGTGGTACCGAACCAGTTGATAACCAGAGGCATGTAATATTCACCGTTGACTTCAACAGTCTTGTATTCCACGCCGTCGGTGTTTTCAACGGAAGCGTAGGTCTTGTTGATGCCGTTGAGAACGGCAGCCTCTTCAGCGGTCAGCTTCTTGTAGCGGACAGCGTCAACGCCGGTCTGACCTTCAACGAAAGCTTCACCCTTGGAGTTGTAGATCCAGCCGCCGTCGATCAGCGCTTGTTTCGCGTTTTCAACGGAGAAGGAGTAGTCGATCAGAGTGATGTTTTCGCCGACAGCCTTCCACATATCAAAGTCGGGGGAGTAGGGTCCGTAGATAACGGCACCGTAACCGCCGGTGAATGCAGAAGCGAATTCAGCAGTGTTCAGGACGTAAGCAACGGCCTGACGGACAGATTGGAACATTGTGGGACCAAAGT
>JAGAOB010000075.1 GCA_017623895.1 Clostridia bacterium | reverse complement strand
TAAGATGCAAGTCCCTGCAACGAGTGGGAATAATACTACCCCCGCGAATGTCTCTGATTTTGCGGTTTGCGTTTTGTTATTGACAGCAATATGACAGCAAAAATATTGAGATGCTCCGTTGCAACGGAGCATCTTATTTTTTTGCGAAAATGGGGGATTTGCCATCGTATCTTTCGCGATTTCACAAAAAAGCCACACCTTTATGCTAAAATATCTCCAAAGCCCACTGCGTAGGGTATTGCTTGTAACGCTGCGTAACGTGATATAATAAGAGCAAGGAGGTGACTGCTATGTCAAAATACACGACGGGGGAAATTGCGAAGCTCTGCGGAGTATCGGTGCGGACGGTGCAATACTACGACAACCGTGGAATTCTCATCCCAAGCGAGCTTTCCGAGGGCGGCCGCAGGCTTTACTCGGAAAACGATCTGAAACGGATGCACGTAATTTGCTTCCTGCGGGAAGCGGGGTTGCCAATTAACAGCATTGCCACGTTGTTTGCAGAAAAAGATCCCGAACGCATCATTTTAGTTCTGTTGGAACAGCAACAGAACGCTCTTCAAGCCGAGCTGTCCGAATGTCAAAAAAAACTGCATTTGGTTGAAGGGATAAAGCGTGAGATCTCGGAAGTTGAATCCTTTTCCCTCGAATCCATCGGTGATATAGCACACATTATGAAGCAGAAAAACCAACTTGCAAAAATGCATTGGGGAATGATTCTTTCGGGGCTTCCCATTTCGATTCTGCAGTGCATCGCCATCATTCTTTGGATTACAAACGGACTTTGGTGGCTTTTTTTGATATGGGCTTGCGTAGCAATTCCGTGGGGAATCTGCATCTCCAAATATTATTTTAGTCACGTTGCCTATATCTGCCCCGAATGTCACGAGGTATTCACCCCAAAATTTAAGGAAGCATTTTGGGCATATCACACACCGAGAATGCGGCGTCTGACTTGTCCAAAATGCGGACGCAAGGGGCTGTGCGTTGAAGTATTTGCGAGGAAGGAGAACAATGTCAATGGATGAGATAATGGAATTTCTTCCCTTTTTGATTCCCCTTATCGTTGCCGAGTTCGGCCTGTTGGCTTATACGCTGCACCACATCCTTACCCACAAAGAATATAAACGGGGTAACCGTACACTGTGGTTAATCCTTACGTTAGTATTTATGAACTTTGTCGGACCGATTCTGTATCTTCTTTTGGGGAAGGAGGACGCATAATGGATATGCTGCACATCTCCGATCTGCATAAGAGGTTTGGGGATCGGGAGGTACTGCGGGGATTAAACTTATCGGTGCCGGAGCACAGTATCTACGGCTTTATCGGAAAAAACGGGTCGGGAAAAACGACGACGATGAAGACGGTGCTGGGACTTCTGAAGGGAGACTCGGGCAAAATTACCGTCAACGGAGAACGAGTCGTTTACGGACAGACCGCAACGAACCGCCTTATCGGATATCTTCCCGACGTTCCCGAATTTTATTCCTTTATGACGGCTTCGGAATTTCTTCGGTTTTGCGGAGAAATTACGGGAATGAAGCGCAAGGAAAGCGAAACGCGTATAGAAGAGCTTCTTTCTCTCGTGGGGCTGGGATGTGAACCCCACCGCATTAAGGGGTTTTCCCGCGGAATGAAGCAACGCTTGGGTATAGCGCAAGCGCTTCTGAATCGCCCAAAGCTTCTGATTTGCGACGAGCCTACGTCTGCCCTCGACCCCGTGGGCAGAAAGGAAATCTTGGATATTCTGTTGGCAGTACGGGAGCAAACGACCGTATTGTTTTCCACCCACGTTCTTTCGGACGTGGAGCGAATCTGCACGGACGTTGCATTTCTGAAGGATGGGGTAACAGATATGCAAGGAAGGCTTTCGGAAATCAAGACGAAATATCGAGGCAAGGACTATCGATTGGAGACCGAGACCGATTCGGAGCTTCGCCTCATCACGCAAGCCTTCCCCCACGTAACAATAGGAGAGGGAAATAGGGCGACTTTTTGTGAAAGCGACTATACGGTATCCGACGTATTACACTTCGTGGCAGATCGCGGCATCGGGATTCTGAAAATCGAACGCCTGGAGCCGACCCTTGAGGATTTGTTTATGGAGGTGACGGGAAGATGAAATCGCTACTTTCATTCACAAAAAAAGAACTTTTAGAACAGCTTCGGTCGGGGAAAATTTTGCTTGTGGGAATCTTATTTACGGTGTTCGGCATTATGAATCCCGCCATAGCAAAGCTTACCCCTTGGCTTCTGGAGACATTGAAGGATTCCCTTGCCGAAAGTGGAATGAGCGTGACCGAGATCACCGTCACAGCGATGGATTCCTGGGTGCAATTCTTCAAAAATATTCCTATGGGGCTGATCGCTTTCATTCTGATTCAGTGCTCAATATTTACCAAGGAATACTCCTCGGGGACCTTGGTTCTGGCGCTGACGAAGGGATTGCCTCGCGTTCAGGTTGTGGTGGCAAAAGCTACCGTTCTGATGGCCCTTTGGAGTGTGGGATATTGGCTTTGCTTTGGAATTACCTATGCATACAACGCGTATTATTGGGACAATTCCATCGCTCAAAATCTGCTCTTTTCAACGCTATGCTGGTGGATATTCGGAGGGTTCATCATATGCTTGATCACCCTGTTTTCCACGTGTTTTCGCTCCACTTCAGGAGTTCTTCTCGGAATCGGTGGAACCGTTTTTGCATTGTATCTGCTTGGGCTGTTGCCTAAAGTAAGTCGCTTTGTTCCGACAGCGCTAACCGACGGAACTTCGCTGATTTACGGCGTCAAAAAAAGCGAGGATTTCCTTCCCGCTTTAATCATTACAGCCGCAATCGGGTTTTTTACCCTTTTTGTCGGTGCTTCGGTGTTCAACAAAAAGCGCCTATAACAAACGCGGTGCTATATTTTCAGTAAATATTAAAAAACGACAAAAGCATTGATTTTACAGGATTTCCCGCGGTCAATCGCTTTCGGATGCGTTCCTTTTTGGTGACGCATCCGTTCTCTTTTTTTACGCAAAAAATAGGAAAAAAGGAAAAGATAAAAACAGGGTATTTCATACCGTTTTGGTATAAGTTTTTAAAGAAAAAACACAATAAAGGTGCGATCATTTTTTGGAAAAACAAGAAAAAATTTCAGCGACAACGAACGACGAAGGGAGGAAGGGAGGGCTTCCGCCTAAAGAAAACGCGAGGTGTGTCCTCACGCGCATATATTAAATTTGTAGGATAATAATCTTACAAAATAATGAAATGTCTTGACAAACAGGGCGACTTGTGGTAGAATATGCGTATAAGATTGCGCACACTTTCGTTGCGGGTGTATTCCGCAGAAGGATCTTTGAAGTGTGTTGCGGCGGTACAGGGGCCATCGCAGTGCACAGACGAAGACGCGCTTTCAAAAAAAATCTTAAAGGAGAAAATCGAAATGACCAAAAAGATCATCAGTCTCGTTCTGGTCGTTCTGATGGCGACTGCCCTCTTTGTTGGCTGTGCTCCGACCGAACAACCCAAGAACGAAAACAAAGTCATCATCGGTAGCACCACCGATCTTTCCGGCGACTTCCGTTTCCCCGGCTGGGGCGGTTCTTCTGCCGGCGCTGCCGATCAGGACGTAAACAAGCTCACGGTTGGTTATTCCACTATGGAAACCAATCAGGGTGGTGCTTACGTTTGGAACAACACCGCTGTTAAGTCTCACACCGAGACCGAAGATGCTGACGGCAACCTCGTCATCACCATCGAGATCAACGAAGGCTTGAAGTTCAGCGACGGTTCCGACATCAAGGCTGTCAACTACCTCGCTTACATCCTCGCATTCTCCTCCCCTGTCGTTCAGAGTGCGGATCATCCCGGTATGGCCGGTCAGACTATGGTTGGTTTTGAATCCTTCAACGGCTACATCGGCGACGTGGATTACGACCAAGTAAAGGCTGACGCTAAGGCTGCTGCTCAGGATAAGGCTGCGGCTGAAGAAAAAGAATTTGACGAAGCAAAATGGGAAGCTGCTTACATCGCTCCCACCAAGGAATTCTCCGGAATCCGTTTGCTCGGCGATTACAAATTCTCTCTGACCATCAGCGCTGCGAAGGGTTACTATCCCTACTACTTCGCAAACACCTACGGTGCCGTTTCTCCCTACCACATGGGCTTTATCTTCGGTGAAGGCGTGGAAATTAAGGACGACGGTAACGGCTGCTACCTGGCAGGAAACTGGTATGACAAGTCCGGCGACGCTTTCGCTAAGGGCGAACACGTGAAGGAAGCTCGTTACGACGTTTCCAAGTATCCCTTCTCCGGTGCTTACGTCATCAAAGAATGGGATAAGGGCACCAAGCAGTGCACCATGGAAATCAACCCCAACTTCACCGGTAACTTCGAAGGCCAGAAGCCTTCCATTAAGACCATCGTTTACACCAAGATCGTTCAGGAAACTCAGCTCGACCAGTTCAAGACCGGTCAGGTTGACATCCTCTCCGGTATCACCGGCGGCGCTGACACCCAGGCTGCTCTCGCTGAAATCGACGCCAGCAACGGCAAGTTTGCTGAAGTCCATTATCAGAGAGCCGGCTACGGTAAGCTCCAATTCGAATGCG
>JAGAOB010000009.1 GCA_017623895.1 Clostridia bacterium | reverse complement strand
TCGGTTTATAATATTCGCAAAAAGGATCCAAGCCCGAAGGCTTGGATCCTTTTGGTCGGAGTGAGGCGACTTAAACGCCCGGCCTCTTGGTCCCGAACCAAGCGCGCTACCAGCTGCGCTACACCCCGATGTTTCAGTTACCAAAGTATTATATCACAGTTTTTTGAAAAAAGCAAGAGGAAAGAGGAAAAAAAATTCAAACTTTTTGGAAACCGATGGGGGAGATGCACGGTGCACTCTCCCCCAAATCTGATGATTATTATTTCAAAAGCAATTCTTCCAATTCGGTCAGGGCCTGATCCATTTCCTTCATTGCGTTGTTGACCACGGAGGCGTCGGTCATATCGATGCCTGCGATTTTCAACTCGTTGATGGGATAATCGCTTCCGCCCGTTGCCAAAAATTCCAAATAGTTGGACGCGTCTCCCGTTTCCAGGATGTTGCGGACGATGGAGACCGAAGCGCAGAAGGCGGTGGCGTACTGATAAACGTAGAACGCGCGATAGAAATGGGGGATTCTTGCCCATTCGATGTCCTGCAATTCGTCCACTACGGCTCCGTTGTAATACAATTCGTTCAGCTCCCGATAGACCTTGTTCAACGTCTGTGCGGTAAGGGGAACGCCCTGCTGATTGAGATCGTGGGCCTTGCGCTCGAATTCCGCAAACAATGTTTGACGGAATACGGTGGTGCGGAATCCCTCCAGGAAGTGATTAAGCAGATACGCTTTTCTTGCAGGATCGGTTTCCGTGGCCAGCAGATGGCGGGTCATCAAAACCTCGTTGACGGTGGAGGCAACCTCCGCTACGAAGATCTTATAATCGTGGTTTGCGTAATCCTGCTTTTCCGAGGAGAAGAAGGAGTGCATCGCGTGTCCCAGCTCGTGGGCAAGGGTAAAGGCGTCGTCAAAGGTTCCCGAGAAGTTCAGAAGCACGTAGGGGTGTACGTCGTACACGCCGCAGGAGTAGGCACCCGTGGTCTTCCCCTTGGTTTCGTAAACGTCGATCCAACGCTCGTTGTACGCGCGATCCAACAGGTCAAGATATCGCTGACCCAAGGGAGCGCAGGCTTCCTTGACCATTTTCTTTGCTTCCTCGTAGGTCATTTCTCCGTCGCAATCGGGAACGATGGGGCAATAAAGGTCGTACATATGCAATTCATCCAGCCCCAACACCTTTTTGCGAAGCTCCAGATACCTCTTCATAATAGGCAGAGAGTTGTGGAGAGAATTGACCAGATTATCGTAGACCGAAACGGGAACGTTGGAGGCGAACAGCGCCCGATGACAGGCCGTTTCATATCCCCGAATCTTGGTGTAATAGTTATCAAATTTTACCGAGTTTCCGTAGATTGCGGCAAGGGTGTTGATATATTTCTTAAATTCTCCGAAATACGTCTCAAAGGCATCCTTACGGACTCTGCGGTCGCTGCTTTCCCGATACGCTCCGAAGGATCCGTGAGAAAGCTGTACCTCTTCTCCCTTTTCGTTGCGGATGGTGGGGAAGGTCATATCAACGCTTTCAAACATATCGAAGGGCTCGTCGGCTGCGGACGAAACCTCTGAGAGCAGAGCCAGCATTTTTTCCTTTTCCTCGTCCAGCGTATGGGGTCTGGCGCGATGGATATCCTCAACGATATGCTTATATCCTGCAAGTGCGGGATTGGTCAGGTATTGGGCGATCAGATCTCCGTCAATGGCAAGAATTTCGGGTTCCAAAAAGGACGCGGCGGCGGACAGCTTGGTGAAAAGCATCATCGCTCTTCCGCTCATTTCTTGGGATTTTGCATCCCCGTTGTCCAAGCTCTTGCGTAACATCGTGTAAACGTAGACCAATTCAGCCTTGTGCATTGCGTCGTAAAGGACGTCCAGGCCCTTTTTCAGATCTGCGGCGGATTTTCCCAAGGTCCCTTTTACGGCGGGAACGGTCTCTACCGTTGCGGCGGCTTGGTTATACGCCTCTTCCCACGCGTTGTCGTCGGCAAAAATCTGGGACAGATCCCAGGTCAGGGATTGGTCGATCTCATTTCTTACTTTCATAATCATATCCTCCTATCGGAATCTCGTAGGTTTAATTCTTAACCATATCTTACCATACCATTTGCATTTTGTCAAGGGTGTATCGGGTCGAATCGTAAGATTGTCCCCGTCACTCCTTCGGGTAGAGTCGGCACGGACAGTCGTGGGTGACGGAGAAAAATGTTCACATTTTTTTCCTTTCTTTTTTGAAAAGGTGTGCTATAATATAATTGAAAAAATAAAGAGTGCCTTGCGCTCGAGAAAAAGGAGAGCTTGTTATGTCCAACCGTTTCATTCTTAACGAAATTTCCTATCACGGCTCCGGCGCTATCGAAGCGATCGCCACCGAAGCCATCGGCCGCGGATTCAAGAAGGCCTTCGTCTGCTCCGACCCCGATCTTATCAAGTTTGGCGTGACCAAAAAGGTCCTCGACGTTCTTGATAAAAACGGCCTTTCTTACGAGATCTACTCCGACATAAAGCCCAATCCTACCATTGAAAACGTTCAAAACGGCGTTGCCGCTTATCAGGCAGCCGAAACCGATTATATCGTTGCGATCGGCGGCGGATCCTCTATGGATACCGCAAAAGCCATCGGTATTATCATCAATAATCCCGAATTTGCCGACGTCCGCTCTTTGGAGGGCGTTGCCGATACGAAGAATAAGTGCGTTCCCATTATCGCCGTTCCCACCACGGCAGGGACTGCCGCCGAGGTTACTATCAATTACGTAATCACCGATGCGGAAAATAACCGCAAGATGGTTTGCGTCGATCCTCACGATATTCCCATCGTTGCCGTTGTTGACCCTGATATGATGGCTTCTATGCCCAAGGGCTTGACCGCAGCTACGGGAATGGACGCTCTGACCCACGCCATCGAGGGTTATATCACGGGAGGTGCTTGGGAACTGTCCGATATGTTCCACATCAAGGCCATTGAGATTATTGCCCGTTCTCTGCGAGGCGCCATTGAAAATACTCCCGAAGGTCGTGCCGATATGGCTCTCGGTCAATATGTTGCGGGAATGGGCTTTTCCAACGTAGGCCTTGGCATCGTTCACTCTATGGCACATCCCTTGGGAGCTCTTTACGATACTCCTCACGGTGTTGCAAACGCGATTATTCTTCCCACCGTTATGGAATATAACGCCGAGGCTACGGGGGACAAGTATCGGGATATCGCCCGTGCGATGGGCGTTGCCGGAACCGATGCAATGAGTATTGAGCAAGCCCGCAAGGCTGCGGTTGATGCCGTCCGTCAGCTGTCTGCCGACGTGGGAATCCCCGCCGATCTGAAAGGGATCGTCAATCCCGCGGATCTGGATTTCTTGGCACAGTCTGCGTACGACGATGCCTGCCGTCCCGGCAATCCCAGAGAGACCTCCGTTGCCGAAATCAAGGCGTTGTACGAATCTCTCCTGTAATCGATCCTTTCAATCATATGAGGAAGCACGCCGTTTCGGTGTGCTTCCTTTTTAGTTGACATTTGCGTTGTACTATGCTATAATAAGGAAAAATTTTTTTTCGGAGACGGTTTCGTATGAAAAAGCTACGCGTATCCCGTGAATTTTGCTATCTCCCCGCCACTCTGTTTTTGGCGTTGGGGGCGGCTCTGATGTCGAAAGCAAATTTCGGTCTTTCCGCCATCGTTGCCCCTGCCTATCTGTTGTCCCAGATTCTCCAAGTCTCCTTTGGGACAGCGGAATACTGTCTTCAGGGGATTTTGGTGATCGCCGTCTGTCTTTTGGTGCAAAGATTTCGCTGGACGTATCTTCTTTCCTTTGTCTCTGCCTTTCTGTACGGAATGGTGTTGGACGGTTTTTTGTGGCTTCTTTCCTTGACGGGGGAATGGGGCGTGATTCTTCGCCTTTCAATGATGGTGGCGGGATTGCTCTTATCCTCCTTGGGGGTTGCGTTCTTTTTCAAAACCTACCTTGCCCCCGGAGCCTACGAGCTGTTCGTCAAGGAGGTTTCCCGTCGGTACGGGTGGAGCATCGGTCGATTCAAGGTGATCTACGATTTGGTCAGCTGTGCCGTCGCCGTAGTCCTTTCTCTTTCGGTGTTTCACTCCTTATTCGACCGAGGGATTGGGCCGGGAACCCTTTTGGTGACATTGGTCAACGGACTTTTGATTGGGATATTTTCAAAGTGGATGGACCGTT
>JAGAOB010000008.1 GCA_017623895.1 Clostridia bacterium | reverse complement strand
GGTTTTGTATCTTGCCGTGTTTCTTCTTCTTTCCGGCGCAATTTTTACCTTTGAATTGGTTTTTTTTGATTCGGGAGGAATCCTGATCCTTTCGTTCGTAAAGTCTCAGATTTCCGCATTTCTCGCCTTTCTTTTCCTATATTCATACGTACGTGCCCGAAATAAAAGAGCAAAAGAAGCGTTTTGCTGTGACTGCTCCGTTACCCTTGAGGGAAAAAAAGTTCCCTTTCGTGCGTACGTGGATACGGGGAATTTTCTTACCGATCCCGTCAGCGGGCGCGCAGTGGTGATTCTTGAATTTTCGTTGTTGCGTAACGCGTTTGGCGGAGAGTTCCCCGAACCGATGACCTATGAATTTTCTGCTCGCTTCGCCAACCGTGCAAAAATGATCCCATATTACTCCGTGTCGGGAGAAGGAAAAATGCTTTCCGCTTTTCTTCCCGAATCGTTTACGGTAAACGAAATCCCCCGTTCCGTTGTTGTTGCGGTTTCCGATCGACCGCTGGAATGCCGCGGGCGGTTTCAGGGGATTATCGGTCCAAGCTTGATAGGAGGTAATGAACTGTGAAATTTCAGGTAATTTTCAAAAAAATGCTGGCACTTATCAGACAAAATTATTATGGACAAAACGATTTGTTTTACATTAACGGAAGCGATGTTCTTCCGGCACCTCTTTCTCACGAAGAGGAACAGATTCAGGTGTCAAGACTGATTACGGGAGATCGCGGTGCACGTGACACCCTAATTGAGCACAATCTTCGTTTGGTGGTTTACATTGCACGGAAGTTTGAGATTTCGACTCTGTCGTGTTCCATTGAGGATTTGATTTCCATCGGGACCATTGGGTTGATCAAAGCAGTCAACACCTATTGCCCCGGAAAAAATATTAAGCTTGCCACCTACGCTTCCCGTTGTATCGAAAACGAAATTTTGATGTATCTGCGCAAGACGGGCAATCTGCGGAATGAAGTGTCGATCGAAGAACCCCTGAACGTGGATTGGGACGGAAACGAGCTTCTGTTAAGCGATATTCTTGATTCCAGAGGGGACGAAGTAGGGAAGGAGGTCGAACGAGAGGACGAGGCGGCGGTGTTAAAAGCAGAGATCAGCCAGCTTTCAGATCGCTCCCGCCGTATCATCGAACTTCGTTACGGCTTTTCGGGAGGAAAAATCTATACGCAAAAAGAGGTCGCCGATCTTCTCGGAATTTCGCAGTCGTATATTTCTCGACTGGAAAAGAAGATTTTGGGCAACCTCAAGGAAAAGCTGAAGGAAATTTGTTAATGCTTTCTCGGGAATGAAAGAATCTTTTCGGGATCGCGATATTTAATCGTGTAATAAGTATTAAAAGTTTCGGTGAAGCGTCTGAAGCACAACGGTGAAAAGCTATGGCCGGGAGAAACGTTCAGCTCCCGTCGCAGAAGTGCCTCCGTCTGCGGTGTCCAAGAACTTTCCAGGAAGCGAAGAATCGATCGTTCTACAATGCGTGGTGTATACCCGTACTTTTCTGACAAATGCAGATAAATCGTTTTCGCGCCACCGCGAAGATGAAGGTTGGGATTGAAATACATCATATAAAGGGCTTCCTTCATCAAGGGAGCTCCTTTCATATTGCAATGAAAGCCGCATTCCCGTAGGATCCGATCCAGGTTTTTCGCAGTGTATTCCTCCAACGGTGCTTTGACCTTAACGTATCGGTTCGTAGAGAGGGCGGGGATCTCTTTTACCATCGACAAATACTCTTTGGGGCAAATGTATTCCTTTTTCGCATTCAAATCTTTCATTTTATCGCGAATTTTTAGTGATTCCTTTGAGGAATAGACCGCAAGAACGTGATAATGAATCTGCTTTTGATACGCCAAAATGTCCTTAGGTAAAACGTTTGTATCGTAAAACAGCTCGGGCTCGACGATCAGTGTGGTTGGACGCAGCTTTTTCAGGATTCCAAACAGGTCTTCGGGTCTCATTGAGCAGGCAACATTTTCCCTTCCGAAGGCAAGACACATCGTTTGATATACCGGCGTGATCCGCTTTGGCCCCATAAAAATGGCAATGCGAAATTTCTTCTTCAATCCATTTCTTCCTTTCTTCGCTTTTCCTTATTTTACCATTTTTCGCCTGTTTTGTCAATGATCGTATTGACAAATCTTGTTAAAAATAGTATAATGATGAACGAAAACCGACAAGCAAGGAGCAAGGTATGAAAAAGGTAAAAATAACGGTAATGCGCCGTTCCGAATATCCCGATTTAATGGCTCAATACGAAAATCCCATCGATCATACCTGTGATATGATCCTCGGGCAAACGTTTGTTTCTGTTAACGGTACAAAGCCCGATGGGTTGTGCAATGCTGCTTGGGAATGTATGTATCAATTTGTAAAAGTTCTTGCTCAAGGGGGCGGTAACTTTTATGACGGATGGATGAAAAACGAGAAATCCGCAATGATTTCCTGTAACGACGGCTTTCGCCCCGTCAGTTTTCTTTTGGAAACAATGAAAGACGATGCGGAGTAATCACTTTTTCGCATCGTCAAAAAATTATTCCTTTTCGCTTAATTTCATACGGTACACGGACGGGGGATACCCCGTTTGTTTTTTTACAAAAAGACTGAAATAGTTGATATTGTTAAATCCGCATTTTTCAGAGATTTCTTCTACCGTATAATATTTTGATTCCAGCAGCTCCTTTGCATAGGTCATACGCAGCTGATTGATATATTTCAGCGGAGTTACGGAAAAGCTTGAGGTGAAAAGCTTTCGGAAATAGGTGTCGCTCATCCCAAGGTGACGAGCCAGCGCGTCCACCGTCAGATCTCGGTCGGTAAAATGGTCGTGTATGTATTCGACAGCCTCGGCCAATTTATCATTCGCCGTGGTCAGACGGCGCTCGTTCCATTGCCGTTCAATTTCCAATAAGATTCGATAAAAGATCGCTTTGCATTCGTGCTGATATCCCGGTTGCTTTTTGGACCACGCATTATAGATATCGGTGAATTTTCGCTCGAAATATTCGGGGTTCTTCGGGATGAATTTTCGTACGGAGGAGGGCAGTCTCTCGTTGCAGGTAAAGTGGATAACCAATAGCCGCTCGTTTTCTGCAACCTGCGTGTAGATCAGGTTTGCGGGAACGAAGGCGATTTCCCCCGTTCCAAGGTGCACGGAGTGATCTTTTTCCGACAATAAGTCGGCATTTCCTCGGATCCGAAAGGACAACGCGTGGTACGGACGATGGTCCGAGCTGTCGTTTCGGATGTCCCAATCCAGACGCAAAACACTTAAGATATTCGTAGAAAAATTTTCGTTTTCAAAAAACATAATCTACCACCTCGGTTACAGTATACCACCTTTT
>JAGAOB010000074.1 GCA_017623895.1 Clostridia bacterium | reverse complement strand
GTGCTCTTCCGATCTGGGACCCGTTCCCGCGAAACCATTCAAAAATTCGCCGTTCAGGATCTTCGCTTTTTGTTGGAGCAGGATCTGAAAGCGGTTTTGGTGGCTTGCGGTACCGTTTCCTCCGTTGCTCTGCCCGAATTGCAGGCGATGACCGAAATTCCCGTCATCGGCGTAGTTCATCCCACGGCAATGGCCGCCTGCAGAACTACAAAAAACAAAAAAATCGGGATACTCGGAACCTCTGCCACCGTGAAAAGCGGGTCTTATCAATCCGCCGTGGCGTCCATTGATCCCCACGTTTCCGTGACCGCAACGGCGTGTCCCTTGTTCGTTCCCTTGGTGGAAAACGGATATCTTTCGGGGCAGATTACCGAGCTTGCGGCGATGGAATATATCAAGCCCTTGCAGGCTGCAGGGGTGGATACGGTCATTCTCGGCTGTACGCATTACCCCTTACTTAAGCCCGTATTAAGCAGGCTGTTTGGACCCGACGTTACGCTGATCGACTCAGGTCGGGAGGCTGCGTTGGAGCTGGCGGACGTGTTACGCAAAACGGGAAAGCTTTCCTCCTCGGGGGAGGGAAAACGCCGCTACTATGTCAGCGACGAGGTCAGTAATTTTTCGCATATCGCAGGGATGTTTCTTGACCGAAGCATTGACGGACAGGTGGAAAAGGTCGCCATCCGTACCGACGATTGAAAGGAATCTATGAAAACAGCGATTATCCGTATGGACACCACACGGGACGGCAAGCCCTTTTCTGATCTTTTCACCTACGGTACCATCCGTCGGGAAAAGGGCGGCTACGTCGTGGAATTTGACGGAGAAAGAATTCTCTCCGAAATCGGGGACCACGTAAAGTTTTACATTAAAAATAAAGATCACGTTCGTCTTCAGGCGGATAATGGACAGGATTCGGTATTGTTTGATTTCCGAAAAGGCCCCACTGTGGAATGTCTCTCGGATAACCGTATGATGAACATCCACGTTACCACGCGGGAGGTTACCTCCACGATGGATGAAAACGGGGGAGAGCTGGATCTGAAGTATACGATGTCCTTTCATCATATGCTTTCCAGTGAAACGGACATTCATCTGGAAGCCAGAGTGGTTTCCGAATGAGTCGGGAAAATTTTATGCGCCGTGCCCTTGCCTGTGCCGAAAAAGCCAAGGCGTTGGGTGAGATTCCCGTTGGCGCTGTGATCGTGCGGGACGGCAAGGTCATTGCCTCAGGCTACAACCGTCGGGAACGGGGAAAGAGCGCACTGCTTCACGCAGAGATGATCGCCCTCCACCGCGCCTGCAAGCGGGTGGGGAGCTGGCGGCTTTCCGATTGTGACCTTTACGTTACCCTGGAACCTTGCCCGATGTGCACGGGCGCGATCATCAACGCACGAATCGCCCACGTCTATATCGGTGCAATGGATCCCAAGGCAGGCTGTATGGGAAGCGTCTGCGATCTGACGAAGCAACCCTTTAATCATCAGCCCGTGGTGGATTGTGGCATCCTGGAGCAGGAATGCTCGGGGATCCTTTCCGATTTTTTTCGGGATCTGCGGAATGAAAAAAAGCCTGAAATCAAGGCAATTTCTCTGCGTCCATTCACCCAAGACGACGTCCCAGCCTTGAAGCAATACCTGTATGCCAAGCGCTCGGAAAAAAGCATCCGCGCCATTGTAGACCAATGGAATACCCGCCTTTTGGAGGGACGGTATTCGGAAACGTTTGCCGTTGTTGCGGAAGATACCCTTGCAGGATACGCTCGGCTTACCGAGACGTCGCGGGATTCCGTCCAAGGGGAGGTCTTGATCTTTTCCCATCTGCGGGGAAGAACCTACGGAGGACAAGCCGTTCGCAGGATTCTTGCCTTGGCCAAGGAACGGGGATATTCCTCCGTAACCGCCTGCGTGCGAACGTCGGGTGTTGCCGCCCGCCGCCTATGTGATTCCGTTGGCTTTGTCCTCTGCGGAGAGCGTCTATCGGAAAAGGGAACGCCACGGTTCGATTTTAAGTATTCATTCAAGGAGTAAAAGAGCAACCGAGGTTGCTCTTTCGATTTATGGAACCAATGCATCAACGTATCAAATATGCCTGCTACGCTGTCAACGTTACGATGTCCGTTGTCAGCAATCTTCCCCCGCTTCTGTTTTTGACCTTTCGGTCACTGTACGGGATTTCTTATTCTCTTTTAGGGTTCCTTGTATTGCTCAATTTTTGTACACAGCTGGGAATTGATTTGGTTTTTTCTTTCTTTTCCCATAAATTCAATATTCCAAAGACCGTCAAGACCATTCCGCTGATCGCGGTGGTGGGATTCGTCATTTACGGTCTTTTTCCCTTTTTGTTTCCTCAAAACGCGTATTTCGGTCTGGTGTTGGGGACGGTGATCTTTTCTGCCGCATCAGGCTTGGGAGAGGTTCTGATCAGTCCCACTATTTCCGCTCTTCCCTCCAAGGATCCCGACCGAGAAATGAGTAAGCTTCATTCGATTTACGCGTGGGGCGTCGTTGGAATGATCCTTGTAAGCACCCTCTATCTCGTCTTCTTCGGGGGAGAGAATTGGTATTGGCTTCCCTTGGCCTTTGCTGTGATCCCCTTGGTTTGTGCTATTCTGTTCTTCGGAACACAGATTCCCGAGATGGAAACTCCCGAAAAAACCTCGGGAGCATTGCATTTGTTGAAAAATAAAGGGGTTTGGCTTTCGGTATTCGCCATCTTTTTGGGAGGAGCCTCGGAATGTACGATGGCCCAATGGGCCTCGGGATACTTGGAGCAGGCCTTGGGAATTGATAAGGCTTGGGGCGATATTTTGGGGGTTGCGGCCTTTGCATTGTTCCTTGGGCTGGGACGAATGCTTTACGCAAAATTTGGAAGAAACGTTGAAAAAACCCTTCTCTTTTGCGGCATCGGTGCCTCTGTCTGCTACTTTGTGGCCGCCCTTTCTCCGTTCCCTTGGTTGGGGTTGCTTGCCTGCGCCTTGACGGGACTTGCCACGTCGATGCTCTGGCCCGGAAATATTATCGTGGCCTCCGATCGATTCCCCGACGGTGGAGTGTTTATCTATGCGATGATGGCGGCGGGAGGCGACTTGGGGGCTTCGGTTGCTCCCCAGTTGGTCGGTATCATTGCCGATTTCGTTTCTGCGAATCCCACGGCGATGAAATATGCCGAGGGATGGTCTCTTCCCCCCGAGGGATTGGGAATGAAGGTCGGATTGCTGATGGGATTACTGTTCCCTTTGATTTCGATCTTTGTTTACGTCCGACTCTATCAGGTCCGTAAAAAATAGAAAAATCCTCCGCATCGCGGAGGATTTTTTTGTATTTTTATAGCTTGTTCAGTACGTCCTTTATGGAGTAAGCAGGAACGATTTCCAAATGGAAGCTACCCTTTGGTTTGTTTCTTGCGGGGATGATGACGCGGGTGAAGCCCAACGACGCCGCTTCGTTCAGGCGCTTTTCGATGCCCGATACGGCACGCAGCTCTCCTGCAAGTCCGATTTCTCCGATAAACAGCGTTTTTTCGGGTAAAACGAAATCCTTTGCAGCCGAAATGATCGCCATTGCAACTCCGAGATCCGCCGCAGGCTCGTCTAACCGCAGACCTCCGACGACGTTGACGTATGCGTCGCTTGCTCCGAAGAACAGGCCGCATCTCCGTTCCAGAACCGCCAAAATCAGGTTCAGCCGCTGATAGTCAAAGCCCACCGCCGTTCTTCGGGGAGAGGGGAAGGGGGTTTTTGAGACCAACGTCTGCACCTCTGCAATAATGGGGCGGGTGCCCTCCATTACGCACAGCGTGGCAATGCCCGACACGTTTTCGGGCTTGTCCAACAAGAACAGCTCCGACGGGTTGAGAATCTCCTTTAACCCCTCCTCGGTCATTTCAAAAACGCCGATCTCATTGGTGGATCCAAAGCGGTTTTTGATTGCCCGCAAAATACGGTGATCGCTGGAACGTTCTCCCTCAAAATACAAGACGGCGTCTACCATATGCTCCATCACCTTTGGACCTGCAATGGCGCCTTCCTTGTTGACGTGGCTGACCACGAAGGTGGGAATTTCCATCGATTTTGCAATTCGCATCAATTCCGACGTGCATTCCCGCACTTGGGGCACCGAACCGGGTGCCGACGCCATATCCTGCCGATACATCGTTTGAATCGAGTCGACCACTAAAAGGTCGGGCGCCGTTTCTTCCGTTCGGGCGATGACGGCGGAAATGTCGGTCTCCGATAGGATAAACAAATTTTCGGGGTAGGATCCCACCCGATCTGCCCGCAGCTTGATCTGTCGGGGGGATTCTTCGCCCGACACGTACAAAATGCGAAGATCCTGCATTTTCATACACATCTGTAAAAGAATGGTGGACTTTCCGATCCCGGGCTCCCCACTGACCAGAATCAGCGAACCCTTTACGATGCCGCCGCCCAAGACGCGGTCCAATTCGGAAATTCCCGTGGATCTGCGCAACTCGCTTTCTGCGGAGATCTCCCGTAATCGCCTGGGACTTGTCCTCTTTGCGGGGTCTGCCGTCGTTGCAAGGGGCGCCGTCTTTTCCGTCTCTACGATCTGCTCAAAGAAGGAATTCCAAGCCCCGCAGGCAGGACACTGCCCTGCCCATTTCGGATTTTCATTTCCGCATTCGTTGCAAACGTATACCGTTTTGGTTTTATTTGCCGACTTTGCCATACTGCTCCTCCTGCTCCTTTCGCAGCTTGAGATATTCCTTCAGAATCGACTTGGTTTCTTCCTCGCTCAGCGGGGTCTTCGGCCCGTATCCGTAAGGACAGGGCATCAGTTCGCTGGAGGCAAACAACCGACAGATCAGGGGCCGGTTTTCGTAAACGGTACAGCCCGCGTTCCCTAATTTCGGGCAGATCTCTCCCGTAAAATCAAAACCGCCGCAGCGCAGCTCCTCCTCGGGAGCGAATTGGATCCAATTATCGCAACAGCGTACGCATCCTTCCTTGCACCGAAAGGACGGGATCTTGTCGTATAACAGCTGTATCGGCGTCTTTTTCATATTACAGGCGGGCAAGCTTGATGCCGTTCATATACATATTGAACAGGGCAAAATTGTGCATCATATCTCCGTTGTGAATATCGTCGTGGTAGGTCTGCACCGCGTTTTCGATGACGATGATGCGGTTATTGTTGTTGCTCTCGTTCCAATAAGCGCGCATTGCAAGGGCAAACTGCATTACGCAAATGTCGGTGCATCCGCCGACGATGACGATATTTTCAATTTCCTTGTGCTTTGCAAGCCACGCCAAAAACTGCTTGCAAAAAAATCCGTTGGTACAATTCTTCGGGATGATTTCTCCCACCTCGGCAAAGGCCTCCAGCTCCGAGATTACTTCCGATTCGTACTTGTCCACGCAATGCTCGGGATAGCTGTTCAGCTCCTCCGATTCGGAGGTGTGGGAGTCGACGAAAAACAGCTTCGGGCTGTCCAGATAATATTCGTTGACCTGTTTGATCTGAGGAATGATCGCCTTGAGGCGGTTGGAGGCAAGCTTCCCCTTTTTGAAAAATCCGTTGATGGTATCTACGTTAACCACCACGGTGGTGTCGGGATTGGTGATATAATTGCGGAGGTTTACCGTAACCTCTCGGATGACCTTTTCATAGGGCGGCGTAAAAAGCATAATTCAGATTCCTTTCAATTCGGCAATGGCGGCGTTTCGGTCTTCGGCGCGGAATACGGAAGATCCTGCCACGAGAATGTCCGCCCCTGCTTCAATGGCCTTCGGCGCGTTTTCCGCGGTGATTCCTCCGTCCACCTCGATGTGGGTGGAAAGCCCCTCTTGGTTGATTCGTTCCCGAAGTGCCCGAACCTTGTCAAAGCATTCTTCCTTGCACTTTTGTCCTCCGAAGCCGGGCTCTACGGTCATCACCAGAACCATATAAAGATCCTTCAACCGAGACAGCACGGGATCAATGGGAGTTGCAGGGTTGATGACTAATCCCGCCCGCTTTCCGCAGGCCTTGATCTTGGCAATGCATTCGTCAATATCGCAATCGCTTTCCGCGTGAAACGCGATAATATCCGCCCCTGCAGCCGCAAAGGCTTCGATATAATCTTGAGGGTGCAGGATCATTAAATGCACGTCCAAGGGGGTCTTTGTGCATTTGCGAATGGCTTGGGTAACGGGAACTCCGATGGAAATGTTGGGAACGAAAATTCCGTCCATCACGTCCACGTGAATCAGATCCGCCGTTGAAATGCTTTCAATTTCGCTTTGAAGATTTGCAAAGTCCGATGCCAAAAGAGAAGGGGAGATCCTGACCATAATATAAAATCCTTTCTTATGCGTATAGCATAATAATACTATGATATTATTAAGATTTCGCCACGAAATCGTGACATTTCTGAAAAGTCCGCAGCGACTTGACATTTTTACGCGGCGATGGTATAATAAAAAAGAACCCTAACCACCTCTCATCGAAAAGGAGAAAGCTATGGCAAAAACCTTTGGCGTCATCATTCCTGCCGCAGGCTCCGGGACTCGGTTCGGCGAAGATAAGCTGATGTTCGATCTTTGCGGAAAGCCCGTGCTTTGGCACACGTTACAGGCCTTTGAGCAGGCAAAATCCGTCACCGCAATCGTCGTTCCCACGCGAAAGGAAAGCATTTGCTTCGTTAAGGAGCTGTCGGCGGAATTTTCCAAGGTCGTCGCCGTAGTGGAGGGGGGAAGCTCCCGTCAGCAATCGGTTCAACGGGGACTTTTGGCGTTACCCCAGGTGGATTTCATTTCGATTCACGACGCCGCCCGCCCCTTGATCCTTCCCGAACAGATCGACCTCATCCATCGTAGCGCGATCAAGTACGGCTCCGTCTGTGCAGCAACTCCCGTAGTGGATACCATTCAACAGATTGACGGGGAGGGGTATATTCTGCAAACCCCCGATCGGGCGTCCCTGATGGCTGCTGCAACGCCCCAAGTCTTTGCCTACGATCTGTACCGAAAGGCTTGTCTTCAGGCAGAGTCCGACTATACGGACGATGCGGGAATGGTTCGTGCCGCAGGCGGGAAAGTAAAAGCGGTCCTTTTCCAAGGTGAGAATTTTAAGATCACCACACGAGAAGATGCCCTTCGGGCACAGCAGGTGCTGTTGAATCGAAGCGAAGCATAAAGATACAAACGCATAAGACGCCCTTCGGGCACAGCAGGTGCTGTTGAATCGAAGCACGAGAATATAAAATATCCCCAAGATACTCTCGGGATTGCAGTGCTGTTAAAATATAAAAAAGCATCGGGAAGACGGACCCTCCCGATGCTTTTTTTAGTGGAGCCGAGGCTCAGTTTTGCCAATCAGCCGCAGGCGAATTTCTTTGTCCAATTCCCGCAGTTCCCGTTCTGCCTCCTGTCGGGCCCTTTGTCCTTCCTCCCGAAGCTTGAGCATTTCGTCCAGGGTGTCGATCAGGATGGCGTTTGTTTCCTTCAGGGTGTGGATGCTCACGCATCCCCGTTCCGACTCCCGTGTGACGGCGACGGTGGTTTCCTTCAGAGATTGGGCGTTTCGCCGAAGCAATGCGTCGGTGATTTCGGTGACCTTCGTCTGCATTTCGATGGCGGATCGGGAATTTTCCATTCCCAGCGTCAACACCATTTGACTTTTCCAAAGTGGAATGGTATTCACCACGGAGGATTGAATCTTTTCTGCCATTACCGTATTGTTGTTTTGAAGCATTCGGATCTGGGGCGCCATCTGCAGAGATACGGCACGGGTCAGCTCCAGATCGTGAAGCTTTTTTTCAAATCGGTCGCACTGCTCCAGAGCGTCCCGTGCGCTTTGCGCGTCGGCGCCGTCTCCGCTTTCCTCTGCCTGCTTTTGCAGGGGAGCTGCCGTCTCTTCCCGAAATTGTTTCAGGGCCTTGCGGCCGTTCTCCAGATAGGCGGTCAGGCTTTCGTATTGCTCTCGATTCATCGCGTACAACATTTCCAGCATCTCGATATCCTTCATCAAAAGGTCTCGGTGTCCCTGCAGAGAAAGGGCAATTCTATCCACCGCCTCACAGGCCTTTCGGTAACGGCTCTTCAGCCCCTCGGCCGTGGCGGCAGGCTTTTTGAAAAGACGCATCATTCCGCTTTTTTCTTCCGATTCCGTATCCTTTAATTTTACGATCAGCTCCGCGATTTTTCCGCTGACCTCTCCCAGATCCTTTGCCTTGAGATTTTCCAGCGCGATCTCGGAAAACTCCGCTACCCGCGCTTGGGCGTCGGCTCCGTAATTCAGTACGGCGTTCACGTCGCTTAAAGCGGGGACGCTCGGGGCTTCGGTTTTATTCATCGGGTCACTCCTTATGGTTTAATTTTTTGTACAGCAACGCCGTTTCCGCGTTGATATTCAGGCTTGCGGTTCGGTCGTTTTTGTCGCAGGCCTTTCGGAAGTTTGCTGCAATCTCTTCCATTGCTTGCTCCATTTGGGACATCGTGGCCAAGACCGACGGATTTCCCTCGTTACATTCTTCAAATGTTGCATAAGCGGTAAAATATTTCAAAAACGTGGGCAGATAGTATTCCGTGATCTCCCGCCGCGCTCCCTGGGACAAAAAGGGCAGACTGCTTTCGCACTGCTTCAGCTCGGTGAGTATGTCGTGCCCTCCCCGATAGATCGAGCGGTTTTTGATTCGTTCCACCCTTTTTTTCAGCAACCGAAGATCCCGATGCCACCCCGTGGGAACGGCAGGGTCCTGTCGGGGATAAAGCAGTACGGCGCACAGAACCGTAAGCCCCAGCGCCAGCAGGCCCAACAACAGAATTTTTTTCCAGGCAAGACCCAGCATCATTCCTCCGAGAATCAACACTGCAGGGAAGACGGGAGCTGCCCCAAGAACGCGCAGCCGTTTCACGGTAATTCCCCCTCTCACACTTGACAAATCAACGGCATTGGTGTATAATATTGATACATTATAATGTGTTTCCCTGTCGGTTTATGCCACGGGGAAGAAGGAGAAGAACTATGAAATGCCCTTACTGCGGATGTATGGACAGTAAAGTTTTGGATTCCCGCCACTCCGACGATCGGATCAAGCGCCGTCGGGAGTGTGAGGCCTGTGCCCGTCGTTTCACGACCTTTGAAGCGGTGGAGCATTCTCCCTTGGTGGTGGTGAAGAAGGACAAATCCCGGGAGATCTTCGATCGGGAAAAGATCCTGTCCAGTATGCTGAAGGCTTGCGGAAAGCGTCCGATCTCCTACAGCGTTCTGGAGCAGGCATCTGCGGATATTGAAAACACGTTGGTCAGCGATCTGGACAAGGAGGTCTCCTCTTCACGTATTGGGGAATTGGTGATGGAAAAGCTGCGGCAGATCGACGACGTTGCCTACGTGCGCTACGCCTCCGTTTATCGTCAGTTCAAGGACACGGAATCGTTTATGGAGGAGTTGAAAAATATCCTGAGCAATCGGGGATATTCCGTCACCGAAAAAGAATAATGGCGAAAGATACCGAAAACGCCGTCGAATTTTTCCCAATTATTTTGCATTTTACACGATTGACATTTTAACTGTATTATGTTATAATATATACGGATGGCCCGTCGGGTCGTTCGCTTCGGTTCTTTGCGACTGACGGAAGTGGGGTTACCACGTGAAACAAAGAACCCGTATCAGCCGACCGTCTGGGCACACTCCCTTGGGGGAGCGTGCCCTTTTTTGCTTAAAAGACGGGGATATCCCTGCTTTGAATTTCGATATGGAGGAAACGATATGAAAAAAATCGGCATCGTTATGGGAAGCGACAGCGACCTTCCCGTGATCCGGAAAGCAACGGCAATCCTCAATTCCTTTGAAGTCCCCTACGAGGTTCACGTGTATTCTGCCCACCGTACTCCCGTGGAGGCCCGAGATTTCGCCCTGAATGCGCGGAAGAACGGATTTGGTGCCATCATCGCCGTGGCGGGAATGGCAGCGCACCTGGCAGGCGCCCTGGCGGCAAATACGACCCTCCCCGTGATCGGGATCCCCGCGGAGTCGGGCCCCTTAAGCGGGATGGATGCTCTGCTCTCCACCGTTCAGATGCCTACGGGAATCCCCGTGGCAACGGTGGCAGTTAACGGAGGCGGAAACGCGGCACTGCTGGCGCTGCAGATTTTGGCGGTGTCAGACGAAGCCTTGGCGGCAAAGCTTGATGCAAAGCGAGCTTCCGATGCCTTGTCCGTCTTAAGCAAGAACGCTGCCGTGGAGGCGGAATTCAATCAATAAGATTTCACTTAAATCCAATACAATTCTTCTATGAAAGAGGTAAAAACAATGGAAAATCTTAAACTCGTCTACACTGGCAAGACTAAAAACGTTTACGCCCTTGATAACGGCAACTATTTGCTGAAATTCAAAGACGACTGCACCGGCAAAGACGGCGTCTTCGATCCCGGTGAAAACACTGTCGGTCTTACCATCGACGGCGTGGGTGACGTGAATTTGCGGATGTCCATCTATTTCTTTGAGAAGATCAACGCTGCGGGAATTAAGACGCACTACGTCAGCGCCAATCTGGATGATACCACGATGGAGGTCCTTCCCGCCAAGGCGTTCGGGAAAGGGTTGGAGGTTATTTGCCGTTACAAGGCCGTCGGCTCCTTCTATCGCCGCTATTCCGATTATATCGAGGAAGGTGCGGACCTGCCCGCTTACGTGGAGACCACCTTTAAGAACGATGCCAAGGGTGATCCTCTGGTGACCAAGGACGGATTGGTGGATCTGGGCGTTATGACCGCAGAGCAATACGATTCCCTGAAGGCTATGACCCAAGCCATCACCAAGATCGTTGCCGACGATCTGAAGGAAAAGGGCCTGGATCTGTACGACATTAAGTTCGAGTTCGGTTACGACGATCAGGGCGAGGTTATGCTCATCGACGAGATCGCCTCGGGCAATATGCGGGTCTATAAGGACGGCGAATACGTCGATCCTCTTACCCTGAACAAGCTGTTCTTTGCTTGATTTTAACACGACTTGCGGACCGCACCTACCCTGTACGTGCGGTCCGACCCTTGCTTTAACGCGTCTTTTATCTTAATTTTCCTACGGAGGACCTGATTTAATATGGGCGGATATTTTGGAGCGGCCTGCAAGCACGATGCCGTCACCGACGTTTTTTTTGGCACCGATTACCATTCTCATTTGGGCACGCGACGTGCGGGAATGGCGGCTTACGATCCTGAAATTGGGCTGCAGCGCGAAATTCACAACATTGAAAATTCCCCTTTCCGTACTAAGTTTGAGGACGTCTTTGAGGAAATGAAGGGTTGCTCCGCCATTGGCTGCATCAGCGATTACGATCCTCAACCCCTCCTCATCCGTTCTCGCCTCGGTATCGGTGCGGTATGCTTTATCGGTATTATCAATAACGCCGACGAGCTGATTGACCGCTATTTGAACACCGAAGGCGGCCATTTCAACGCGATGACGGGAGGAAACGTCAACAGCACGGAGCTTGTGGCGGCGCTGATCAACCAAAAGGATAATTTTGTCGACGGGATCCGCTTTGCCCAGCAGGTGATCTGCGGAACGGTGAATCTTTTGATCCTGCTTAACGATGGCTCTATTCTCGCGGCACGGGACGGGATGGGAAGACTTCCCGTTCATATCGGAAAAAGCGAAGACGGATACTGCGTTTCCTTTGAATCCTACGTCTGTGAAAAATTGGGCTACGAGCTTTATCGGGAGTTGGGCCCGGGGGAGATCGTTTCCCTGACAAGGGACGGAGTGACCCAGCTTTCCGCTCCCGGAAAAAAGAAAAAGGTTTGTTCCTTCCTGTGGAGCTACTACGCCTTTTCCGCTTCCACCTACGAGGGCGTGAACGTGGAAATGATGCGGTATCGCAACGGGGAGATTATGGCGCGCAACGACGCCTTGCAGGGCAACGCAAAAGACGTGGATTACGTCGGCGGCGTCCCCGATTCCGGAACGCCCCACGCTATTGGCTACGCCAATCAGAGCCGAATTCCCTTTGCCCGCGCACTCATTAAATATACCCCCACGTGGTCTCGTTCCTTTACTCCCGCAAAGCAGAGCGACCGATTGAAGATCGCTGCGATGAAGCAAATCCCCGTCCACGGCTTGATTCGAGACAAGTCCCTTTTGTTTGTGGATGATTCCATTGTCCGCGGCACCCAGCTGAAGGGAACGGTGGACTTTTTGTACGCTCACGGCGCAAAGGCTGTGCATATGCGTTCCGCCTGCCCGCCCATTATGTATCCCTGCAAGTATCTCAACTTTTCCCGATCGAACGGTGATATGGACTTGATCGCCCGACGCACCATTTACGAGCTTGAGGGAGAAGAGGGAGAAAAGTATATTGACGAATATCGGGACGGAACGACCGAACGGGGCAAAAAGCTCCGCCGCGTTATTTGCGACAAGTTCCACTTCGCTTCTCTGGAATTTCAAACTCTTGAGGGACTGATTGAATCCATCGGCCTTCCCGCCGAGGATCTTTGCACCTACTGCTGGAACGGAAAAGAATAAATTATTGATACGAAACGGAAGGAGATTTTCTTATGCATCCTCAATCCAAATCCGAAAGCTACGCCGCGGCAGGCGTTGATATTACCGCCGGCTACAAAGCGGTGGAATTGATGAAAAAACACGTTGCCCGCACCAAGAACGAGGGATGCCTCGACGACGTGGGCGGCTTTGGGGGCTGCTTCGGCCTTCCCGTGGCAGGGATGGAAGAGCCCGTATTGGTTTCGGGAACCGACAGCTGCGGTACCAAGGTTAAGCTTGCGATTCTTATGGACAAGCACGACACCATCGGCATCGACGCCGTTGCTATGTGTGTTAACGATATTATCTGCGTGGGTGCGAAGCCCCTATTTTTCTTGGATTACATTGCCTGCGGAAAGAATATCCCCGAAAAGATTGCATCCATCGTCAGCGGCGTTGCGGAGGGTTGCGTGCAGTCCGGCGCGGCTCTGATCGGCGGAGAGACCGCAGAGCATCCCGGAATGATGCCCGTGGAGGATTATGACCTTGCAGGCTTTGCCGTGGGAATCGTGGATAAAAAGAAAATTTTGGACAACACCCGTATGGCGGCGGGAGACGTGGTTATTGCCTTGGCTTCCACGGGAATCCATTCCAACGGATTCAGCCTTTGCCGTAAGGTGTTTGATATTGACAATAACAATCCCGACCTGTACGTTCCCAAGGAGGAATTGGGAGGAAAGACCATTGCCGAGGCTCTGCTCGTTCCCACCAAGATCTACGTGAAATCCGTCCTTGCGTTGCTGGAAAAGGTGGATGTCAAGGGAATCTCCCATATCACAGGCGGCGGATTTTACGAAAACATTCCCCGCTCCATTCCCGACGGATTGGGTGCGAAAATCGATAAAAGTGCCGTTAAGGTCCTGCCTATTTTCGACCTGATCGCAAAAACGGGCAACATCCCCGAACGGGATATGTACAACACCTACAATATGGGTGTGGGTATGAGTATCGTGGTCCCTGCCGAGCAAGTGGACACAGCCCTTGCGATCCTCAAGGAGAACGGGGAAGACGCTTACGTGATCGGAGAGATCGTCGCTTCCGACGATAAGGTGACCATATGCTGAGCCCCACACGTATCGCCGTGCTCGTTTCGGGCGGCGGCACCAACCTGCAAGCGTTGATCGATGCAGAAAAGGCAGGGGCGCTTGGCGGAGGAGAGATTTCCCTCGTTTTGGCATCCAAACCCGGTGTCTACGCCCTGCAGCGGGCATCGGACAACGGGATTCCCTCCAAGGTCCTGCCCCGAAAGGCCTTTGAAAGCATCGCCGATTATTCCAAGGCCCTGGCGGACACGCTGAAGGAAGAAAAAATCGACCTCGTGGTTTTGGCAGGGTTTCTGACCATCATCGACGAGCAGGTCTATCAGGCGTTCCCCAACCGCATCATTAACGTCCATCCCGCCCTGATCCCGTCGTTCTGCGGAAAGGGTTATTACGGCCTTCGGGTTCACGAGGCGGCGTTGGAAAAGGGCGTCAAGATTTCGGGCGCTACGGTTCATATCGTCACCCCCGAATGTGACGCAGGCCCCATCATCCTGCAAAAGGCGGTGGAGGTCCTCTCCGACGACACCCCCGAAACGCTGCAAAAGCGCATTATGGAAGAAGCGGAATGGAAGATCCTGCCCGAAGCGGTCAAGCTGTTCTGCCAAGGGAAGATCCGCGTAGTTGACAACAAAGTTATGATTGACTGAAGCCCGAAAGGAGATTGAAATATGAAAGTTTCCACCATTGCAAACGAATTGAATTCTTTGGCGTATCACGGCAGAGGCATTATCATCGGCAAATCCGCCGACGGCCAAAAGGCGATTACCGCCTACTTTATTATGGGTCGAAGCGAAAACAGCCGCAACCGCGTTTTCGTTGCCGAGGGAGACGCGATGCGCACCAAGGCCTTCGACGAATCGAAGATGACCGATCCCCATTTGATTATTTACTACCCCGTTCGGGTCCTTGGCAACAAGACGATCGTGACCAACGGGGACCAGACCGACACCGTCTACGAATTGATGGACAAGCAAATGACCTTTGAGCAGGCGTTGCGCACCCGCGAGTTTGAGGACGACGCCCCTAACTTTACTCCTCGCATTTCCGGTATCATCCACCACGAAAAGGGCGAAATGAATTTCGCAATGTCGATTCTGAAATCCGCCGAGGGAAACGACGCTTCCTGTGAGCGCTTTACCTACGCCTATAACAATCCCCTCAACGGCAGAGCCAAATTCATCCATACCTACAACGGCGACGGCAATCCCCTTCCCTCCTACGAGGGTGAGCCCAAGACTCTGGAATTGCCCGACGTAGAGATCGACGCTCTGACCGATTTGATCTGGAGCAATCTCAATCAGGATAACAAGGTTTCTCTGTTCGTTCGCTATATCGACCTGAAAACGGGCGATGCCGAGACGAGAATCGTCAACAAAAACAAATAAGGGAGAAGACGCAAAATGAAAGATTTTGAATTGAAATACGGCTGCAACCCCAATCAAAAGCCCGCCAAGATTTTTATGCACGACGGATCGGAGCTTCCCATTGAAATTCTTTCGGGCCGTCCCGGATACATCAATTTTCTGGACGCCTTTAACTCCTGGCAGCTGGTCAAGGAGCTGAAGGAGGCCCTGGGCTTGCCCGCCGCGGCTTCCTTTAAGCACGTTTCTCCCACCTCCGCCGCCGTGGGAACTCCCCTTCCCGAGAAGTTGAAAAAGGCTTGCTTTGTGGACGATATTGAAGGATTGGACGAAAACCCCTTGGCTTGCGCCTACGCCCGTGCCCGCGGCACCGACCGTATGTGCTCCTACGGGGATTGGGTTGCCCTGTCCGACGTCTGCGATCTGATGACTGCCAAACTGATTTTCCGTGAAATTTCCGACGGCGTTATCGCTCCCGGCTATACCGACGAGGCTCTGGAGCTTCTGAAGACCAAGCGCAAGGGGAATTACAACGTGGTCAAGATTGATCCCGATTACGTTCCCGACGCCATCGAGCACAAGCAGGTTTACGGAATCACCTTTGAGCAGGGAAGAAACGACGTGCGCATCGACGCCGAAATTCTCAACAACGTGGTGACCGAAAACAAGAATCTTCCCGATTCTGCCAAGCGGGATCTGGTGGTAGCCCTCATCACCCTCAAATATACCCAATCCAATTCGGTCTGCTATGCGGTAGACGGTCAGGCCATCGGCGTGGGTGCGGGTCAGCAATCCCGAATCCACTGCACCCGTCTTGCGGGCGGCAAGGCCGACACGTGGCACCTGCGTCAGGCGGACAAGGTTCTTAACCTTCCCTTCAAGGAAGAGCTG
The DNA here is from genome assembly GCA_017623895.1 of Clostridia bacterium. Classification (GTDB taxonomy): domain Bacteria; phylum Bacillota; class Clostridia; order Oscillospirales; family UBA644; genus RGIG995. The sequence continues at coordinate 25,367 of JAGAOB010000074.1, read as the reverse complement.
TCCCGTCCCGAGCGTGACAACGTCATCGACGGTTACATCAACAAAAACGAAGAGGACGTTTGCGCAGAAGGAATCTGGCAGAAGTATTTCACCGTCCGTCCCGAGCCCTTTACCGCCGAGGAGATGAAAGCGTATCTTGCCACCGTTCGCGGTGTTGCTCTCGGCTCCGACGCGTTCTTCCCCTTTGACGATAACATTCAGCGTGCCTACGCCAGCGGTGCCGATTACATCGCAGAGCCCGGCGGATCCATCCGTGACGACGCCGTGATTGCCCGTTGTAACGAGTTGGGCATTGCTATGGCGTTTACGGGACTTCGTCTGTTCCACCACTAAAAAGGAGATTGTATATGAAACTACTTGTTGTCGGCAGCGGCGGACGGGAGCACGCAATTATCAAAAAGCTCCGCGAAAATCCCGACGTGACGGAAATTTACGCTCTCCCCGGAAACGGCGGCATTGCCGCCGATGCGACCTGCGTCGCTATCGGTGCAAAGGATATTGACGGCATCGTTTCTTTCGCCGTGGAGCATAAAATCGATTACGCCGTCGTGGCACCCGACGATCCCTTGGTCCTTGGGTGTGTGGACGCCTTGACCCAAGCGGGAATCCCCTGCTTCGGTCCCAAGGCAAACGCCGCCATTATTGAGGGAAGTAAGGTCTTTTCCAAGGATCTGATGAAGAAGTACGGGATCCCCACGGCGGAATACGAAGTTTTTACTGATATGGAAAAGGCTCTCCAATATTTGCAGGCAGCCCCCATTCCCACCGTCATCAAGGCCGACGGGCTGGCGTTGGGCAAGGGTGTGGTCATCGCGATGACCCGCGAGGAGGCAAAGGACGCCGTTCGCTCTATGATGGAGGATAAGATCTTCGGGGAAAGCGGAAGCCGTGTAGTAATCGAAGAATTTCTGACCGGCCCCGAGGTCTCGGTTCTGTCCTTTACCGACGGAAAGACTGTGGTTCCTATGGTTTCTTCGATGGACCACAAGCGGGCGTTGGATAACGACCAAGGTCTGAATACCGGCGGAATGGGGACCGTGGCCCCCAACCCTTACTATACCGACGAGATTGCCGATCTTTGTATGGAAACCATTTTTAAGCCAACCATCGACGCGATGAACGCCGAGGGACGCACCTTCCAAGGATGTCTCTATTTCGGTTTGATGCTTACCCCCAAGGGTCCGAAGGTGATTGAATACAACTGCCGCTTCGGAGACCCGGAAACGCAGGTGGTTTTGCCGCTTTTGGAAAGCGATCTTTTGACCGTGATGAAGGCCACCACCGATGGCACTCTGACCCCCGATATGGTTCGATTCCGCGACGGCGCCTGCGCCTGCGTGGTTATGGCTTCTGCGGGATATCCTCAAAAATATGAAACGGGGTATGAAATCTCCCTTCCTCTGTCCGTTGCAGACCGCGTTTACGTGGCGGGTGCAAAGCTTACCGACGGAAAGCTTCTCACCGCGGGCGGCCGTGTTTTGGGAGTTACGGGAACGGGCGATGACCTGCAGCAAGCCCTCGATGCCGCCTATCAAAACGTCAATCAAATTACCTTTGAAAACGCTTTTTACCGTCGGGACATCGGTGCCCGTGCGCTGAAAGCCTTGAAATAGGAGAAGAAGTATGGTTTTCCGAGTTTATGTAGAAAAACGCGCCGAGCTGGCGCACGAAGCCAACAGTCTTTGTTCCGAGCTGAAGAATCTGGTCGGCATCAAGGCCTTGGAAGGCGTGCGGATCATAAACCGCTACGATGTGGAAAACATCGACCAAGTCCTTTTTGAAAAAGCCGTTCGCACCGTTTTTTCGGAGCCCCAGCTGGATCTGGTGTCCGACGAGGTGGATGCCAAGGACGGAATCGTTTTTGCCGTAGAGCCTCTGCCCGGTCAGTTTGATCAGCGCGCCGATTCCGCCGCCCAATGTATTCAGCTTCAAAGCCAATCGGAGCGTCCCACGGTTCGTTCCGCAAAGGTCTACGTGTTGAACGGAGCCTTAAGCGAGAATGACGTTACGGCCATCAAAAAATACGTGATCAACGCCGTGGAAAGCCGCGAGGCCTCCTTGGAAAAGCCCGAAACCTTGGCAGTTCAATACGCAATCCCCTCTACCGTAGCCACCGTAGAAGGGTTCATTGATCTGGACGAGAAGGGACTTTCCGATCTTTTGGACAGCCTCGGGCTTGCGATGGATCTGGACGATCTGAAATTCTTGCAAAACTACTTTAAGACTGAGGAAAAGCGGGATCCCACCATCACCGAGATCCGCGTGGTCGACACCTATTGGTCCGACCACTGCCGTCACACCACCTTTTCCACCCATATTGACGACGTTATCATCCACGATTCCGCCGTCGCCGCTGCGTACAAACGCTATCTTGCCGCCCGCGTAGAGGTGTACGGAGAAGAAAAGGTGGCAAAGCGTCCTCAAACTCTGATGGATATTGCTACCATCGCCGTCAAGACCTTGAAAAAGCGGGGCGCACTCCCCGAATTGGACGAAAGCGAAGAGATCAACGCCTGCTCGATCCACGTGACCGCCAAGGTCAACGGGGAAGACCAGGATTGGCTGTTGATGTTCAAGAACGAAACCCACAACCACCCCACGGAGATCGAGCCCTTCGGCGGTGCGGCCACCTGTATCGGCGGCTGTATCCGCGATCCCTTGTCGGGACGGGCGTACGTCCATCAAGCAATGCGGGTGACGGGAGCTGGCGATCCCAGAACCTCCTTGGCGGACACCGTTGCAGGAAAGCTTCCCCAGCGTAAGATCTGCCAAACCGCTGCCGCAGGGTATTCTTCTTACGGCAATCAGATCGGCCTGGCAACGGGACACGTGGCAGAGGTCTATCACGACGGCTACGTGGCAAAGCGTCTGGAATGTGGTGCCGTGGTTGCCGCGGCTCCCGCTTATAACGTACGTCGGGAGCGCCCTGAAGCAGGAGACGTGATCATTCTTTTGGGAGGCCGCACCGGTCGTGACGGAATCGGCGGTGCTACGGGTTCTTCCAAGAGCCACAATATGAAATCCCTCACCACGATGGCCTCCGAGGTCCAAAAGGGGAACGCCCCCGAGGAGCGCAAAATTCAACGCCTGTTCCGCGATGCCCGCGTGACCCGTCTGATCAAGCGCTGTAACGACTTCGGTGCAGGCGGCGTATCGGTTGCCATCGGCGAGCTTGCAGATGGTCTTCAGATCGATCTGGACGCCGTGCGCAAGAAGTACGACGGCTTGGACGGAACCGAGCTTGCCATCTCCGAATCCCAAGAGCGTATGGCCGTGGTCGTCGACGCCAACGATGCCGACACCTTTATCGCCTATGCCCAAGCCGAGAATCTGGAAGCCTACCGTGTTGCGGTGGTGACCGAAGAGGCACGTATGGTTATGAATTGGAAAGGACAGACCATCGCAAACCTTTCCCGTGAATTTTTGAACACCAACGGTGCGGACAAGCACACCGTGGTTGAAGTCACCGAAAAGGATCTTTCCATCTTTTCCAAGGCGCTGTATTCCGATCTTCGCCAAATGGCATCGGATCTGAAGACCGCCTCCCGCCGTGGCTTGGTGGAGCGCTTTGACGGCTCCATCGGTGCAGGCTCCGTATTGATGCCCTTCGGAGGAAAGACCCAAAGAACCCCTGCTCAGGCGATGGCGGCGCTGTTGCCCGTTCTGCCCGATCAGACCACCGATTCTGCCAGTGTTATGGCGTGGGGCTTGGATCCTGACACGATGTGCGTTGATCCTTATACCGGCGCCCGTGCCTCCGTGTATAATTCTATGGCAAAGATCGTTGCCGCAGGGGCGGATTACAAGGATGCGTATCTTACGCTTCAGGAATTTTTTGAAAAGCTTCGCAATGAGCCCACCCGTTGGGGGAAACCCTTTGCCGCACTGTTGGGTGCAATGGATGCCCAGCTGGAGCTGAATGTTGCGGCGATCGGCGGAAAGGACTCGATGTCCGGCACCTTCCTGGATCTGGACGTTCCGCCCACGCTGATCTCCTTTGCCATCGCTCCCGTAAATGCGGGTGACGTCATTTCGCCCGAATTCAAAGAAGCGGGACATCCCGTATACCTCTTTGCTCCGAAGGATCAAACGGCAGAATCCACAAAGCAAGCTTGGGATTCCTTCCATTCCTTCTGCAAGGCAGGAAAGGTCAAGGCGGCTTGGGCGGTGGAAAACGGAATTGCAGAGGGCATTATGAAGATGTCCTTCGGCAACGAGATCGGCTTTGTGTCCAACGGTGCCGTGACCGAATGGTACGGCGGAATGATGTACGACTTTATCATTGCGGAATTGGACGAAGCGATCGAGAATGAATATGCCCTTCTCATCGGTCAGACCACCGAAAGCCCCGTGGTCGATCTGGGAAGCGAACAGGCTTCCATTTCTGAATTGCTTGCCCTCAACGAAGGGGTTCTGGAAAGCGTTTATCCCACCAAGGCGCCTGCAGAAAGCAGTCTTGCCGTCTTTTCCTACACCGACGGCTGCGTTGCTTCTCCCGCTGTAAAATGCGCCCGTCCCAAGGTGTTGATCCCCGTATTCCCCGGAACCAACTGTGAATACGATTCTGCCCGCGCTATGCAGGCGGCGGGCGCCGATGCCGAGATCGTGGTGATCCGCAATCTCACGGCAGACGACGTGGCCCGCAGCGTAGAAGCGGTTTCCCAAAAGCTCGCGGAAAGCCAAATGGTCTTCCTTCCCGGCGGATTCTCCGGCGGTGACGAGCCCGATGGCTCCGCCAAGTTTATCACCGCGTTCTTCCGCAATCCTGCCGTCAAGGAGCAGGTCGGAAAATTGTTGGACGATCGCGACGGGTTGATGCTGGGAATTTGTAACGGATTTCAGGCACTTATCAAATTGGGCTTGGTTCCCTACGGTAAAATCATTGATACTGATGAATCTTGCCCCACCCTGACCTACAACACCATCGGACGCCATCAATCCAAGCTGGTTCGCACGCGGGTGTGCACCAACAAATCTCCCTGGCTTGCAGGCACCGAGGTTGGCCAGATCTATACCGTTCCCATTTCCCACGGTGAAGGCCGCTTCCTTGCTTCGGAGGATCTGATCCTTAAGCTGGCACAAAACGGCCAGATCGCCACTCAGTACGTAGATCTGAACGGCAATCCCACGCTGGATACGTCCTTCAATCCCAACGGTTCCATCCTTTCCGTGGAAGGAATTACCTCTCCCGACGGACGGGTCTTGGGGAAGATGGGACACTCGGAGCGTATCGGGAACGGCTTGTATCGTAACGTCGCAGGCGAATACGATATGCACCTATTCCAATCTGCCGTGAATTATTTCAAGAAATAAGGAGATTTTGTTATGGCTTACCTTTCCGATATTGAAATTGCACAGCAATGCAAGCTTCGCCCCATTACCGAAATTGCCGAAACTGCAGGAGTGGATGACAAATATCTGGAGCAGTACGGCAAATATAAGGCAAAAATCGACCTTTCCATTATGAAAGAAAGCGACCGCAAGACCGGCAAACTGATCTTGGTCACCGCTATGACGCCCACCCCTGCAGGGGAGGGAAAGACCACGACCACCATCGGACTTGCCGACGGACTTCGCAAGATCGGCAAGAACGTTATGGTTGCTCTGCGAGAGCCTTCCCTCGGCCCCGTATTCGGTGTCAAGGGCGGTGCCGCAGGGGGTGGATACGCTCAGGTCGTTCCTATGGAAGATATCAATCTCCATTTCACGGGGGATTTTCACGCCATCGGAGCGGCAAACAACCTGTTGGCCGCAATGCTGGATAACCATATCCATCAAGGAAATTCCCTGAATATCGACCCCCGCCGCATCACGTGGAAGCGTTGCGTGGATATGAATGACCGTCAACTGCGATTCGTGGTAGACGGAATGGGCGGCAAGGTCAACGGTGTTCCCAGAGAGGACGGATTTGACATCACCGTCGCCTCGGAAATTATGGCAGTTCTCTGCCTTTCGGGTTCGATTTCCGAGCTGAAGGAACGCCTCGCCAAAATTATCGTCGGCTACACCTATGACGATCAGCCTGTTACCTGCGCCGATCTGAAGGCTCAGGGCGCGATGGCGGCGCTTTTGAAGGATGCGCTGAAGCCCAACCTGGTTCAGACCCTGGAGGGTACCCCCGCATTGGTTCACGGCGGTCCCTTTGCCAACATTGCCCACGGCTGCAACTCGGTTACCGCCACGAAATTGGCGATGAAATTGGGCGATTACGCCGTCACCGAAGCAGGCTTCGGCGGAGACTTGGGCGCGGAAAAATTCTTGGTTATCAAGTGCCGCACCGCAGGATTGACCCCCGACGCCGTCGTGGTGGTCGCTACCGTCCGCGCCTTGAAAATGCACGGCGGAAGAGCTAAAAACGAGTTGAACAACGAAGACCTTCAGGCCCTGGAAAAGGGAATCCCCAACCTGCTGCGCCACGTATCCAATATCAAAAACGTTTACCAACTTCCTTGTGTCGTTGCCGTTAACCGCTTCCCCACCGACACCGACGCGGAAATCGACTTCATCGTTGCAAAATGCCGTGAATTGGGCGTTAACACCGTCCTTTCCACCGTTTGGGCAAACGGCGGCGACGGCGGCGTGGAATTGGCAAAAGAGGTGGTTCGTCTCTGCGACGAGGAGCGGGGCAACTTCACCTTTGCTTACGATCTGAACGGTACCATTGAGGATCGCATTGATGCGGTGGTTCGCAAAATCTACGGCGGCGACGGCGTTACCGTAACCCCCGCCGCAAAGGCGCAAATTGCAAAATTGACCGAATTAGGCTTCGGAAATCTCCCCATCTGCGTTGCCAAAACCCAGTACTCCTTCTCCGACGACCCCACCAAATTGGGGGCGCCCGAGGGCTTTACCGTTACCGTGCGCAACGTTAAGGTTTCCGCAGGCGCAGGCTTTATCGCTGTCCTGACGGGCGATATTATGACGATGCCTGGCCTTCCCAAGGTTCCTGCCGCAGAACGCATCGACGTGGACGAAAACGGCTTGATTACGGGGTTGTTTTAATCTATGAAGCTGATTATTGCATCCAACAATTCCCATAAAATTCGGGAAATCAAGCAGATCCTCGGCGATCGCTTTGAGCAGATTTTTTCTCTCAAGGAGGCACAGATCGACCACGAAACCGTGGAGGACGGCGTGACGTTCTTGGAAAACGCCCGCAAAAAAGCCACAGAAATCGCAGAGATTTCGGGCTGCTGCGCCTTGGCTGACGACAGCGGAATCTGTGCCCACGCCCTCAATAACGAGCCCGGGGTGTATTCCGCCCGCTATGCGGGACACCACGGCGACGACGAAGCAAACAACCGACTCCTCATCAAAAATCTCCAAGACAAAGCCGACAAATCTGCTCATTACGCTTGCGCTATCGTCTTGGCCTACCCCGACGGAAAAACCGTCTCGGCAGAAGGGGAGATGCACGGCGAAATTATCGACACCCCCAAAGGCGAAAACGGCTTCGGCTACGACCCCATCTTCTTCCTGCCCCAATACGGTATGACCGCAGCCCAAATTTCCCCCGCGGAAAAAAACCGCATCAGCCACCGGGCCAAAGCCTTAAACGCCTTAGTCGCAAAGCTTGACAACGGCGAAAAGGATAACTGAACAACAAAAACAAGATCCCCTCACAGGGGATCTTATTTTTTGTCCAAAATATGCTCAACGCATTTATGCATATAAAAGCACAGAGTGTGACGTTTCGGCCTTAGAAAATCCATCGTGCGCCTTTCTGAATGGAGAAAAGAGGGTAAGTCCGAACATCTCAAACAGGTTGTAAAAGTTCCACCGAGGAGAAATTCTACATTGTATTGCAAGATAGAAGAAAATGTAACTCTCGCCGGAGTAGGGGACTTTTTTTGTGACAATCATTTGAACAGTTGCTCAAATATCTTGATATTTTTTCTCGATGTGATATAATATATTTGAACAATCATTCAATTGTAGGAGGTTATTATGAAGGAATGTGCCCATATTTCGGCGGAGGCCTGCGAATATCTTCACGTCCATCCCGACGTGATCGAAAAGGTGCGGGAAGGGATGCCCCCCGAGGAGACGCTGTACGATTTGGCGGAATTATATAAGGTTTTTGGGGATTCCACCCGCATCAAGATTTTGTACGTATTGTTTGAGGCGGAAGTCTGCGTGTGTGACATCGCCCAGTGCCTCAATATGACCGTTTCTGCTATTTCCCATCAGCTGCGTGTGTTAAAGCAATCCCGCTTGGTTAAATCCCGTAAGGAAGGGAAGACGGTCTTCTATTCCCTGGCTGACGACCACGTCCGCACCATTATCGGTCAAGGGTTAAATCACATTGAAGAATAAATTTAGAAAGAAATCGGAGAACGTATGATGAAAAAAATCTATCACATCGAAAATCTTTGCTGTGCCAACTGCGCCCGCAAAATCGAAGACGGCATCCGAAAAATTTCGGGAGTCATCGACGCAAAAATCGTGTTTATGACAATGAAATTGCATTTGCAGACCGAGGAGGGCTGTCTGGAATCCGTACTTGCCGAGGCACGGAAAATTGCAAAAAAAATCGAGCCCGACTGTGAGATTGTCGAATGACCAAGAAGCAAAAAAGGATGCTTGCGGCCATCCTCATTTCCGCCGTTCTTTTCGTCGTTGCCTGGCTCGTGCCCGTTCGGGGGCCTTGGAAAGCAGCTGTCTTTGCTTTCCCGTCTCTTATCGTGGGGCTTCCCGTGCTGAAAAACGCCGTAATGTCGGTGTTTCGGGGACAGTTGCTGGACGAAAACTTTCTGATGGCGATCGCCTCGGTGGGGGCTTTTATCCTTGGCGAATACCCCGAGGGAGTTGCGGTGGTTTTATTTTATCGGGTGGGAGAATTGTTTGAATCCTGCGCCGTTGGAAAAAGCCGCAAGTCCGTAGCGGAGCTGATGACCCTTTGCCCCGATGAAGCAACGGTTTTTCGGGAAGGAAAATGGGTCACTCTTTCTCCCGACGACGTGGAGATCGGTCAATCGGTTCGGGTCTTGCCCGGAGAAAAAATCCCCCTGGACGGCACCGTGATCGAGGGGGCGTCATCCCTTGACACCCGTTCTCTGACGGGAGAATCGGTTCCCCGCGACGTGACGGAGGGAGATTCGGTTTTCAGTGGTTGTGTCAATCTTTCGGGGGTATTGGTGCTACGCGTGGAAAAATCCTTTGGCGAAAGCACCGCATCCAAAATCCTTTCCCTTGTGGAGGACGCCGCCGCACATCGCTCTAAGTCCGAGTCCTTCGTCACGTCCTTTGCCCGTTGGTATACGCCTACGGTGATCGGCGTGGCGGTTTTGGTGGGAATTTTACCTCCTCTTTTTGGCGGAGAATGGTCTGTCTGGATCTATCGTGCCTTGGAGTTCTTGGTGGTTTCCTGTCCCTGCGCCCTGGTCATTTCCGTGCCGCTGACCTATTTTGGCGGGATCGGCGGAGCCTCCCGTAAAGGAATTCTGGTCAAGGGCTCCGACCGCTTGGAGGCCTTGGCAAAAACAGACGTGATGGTGTTTGACAAGACGGGGACGCTGACCCACGGGATTTTCGAGGTCGTTTCCGTGGAGGGAGAATCTCCCGAAAAGATTCTTGAAATAGCGGCGCTTTGCGAGCAATTTTCCACCCACCCTATAGCACGATCCTTACGGGAAAAATGGGGCGGAAGGGTGTCGGAGGATCGCGTTTCTCACGTAGAAGAAATCGCGGGCTTCGGTGTTTGCGCCAAGGTGGACGGCGTGCAATACTATGTGGGAAACGAATCGTTGATGCGCCAAAAGAGACATTCGCCAACCTTCGCTCAAACCATCGGAACCCGCATATTCGTAGCAAGCGATACCGAATGCTTTGGTGTTATTACCATTTCCGATCGACTGAAGGACAACGCTTCCGCGGCTCTTTCCGCGTTGCGTCGCCTCGGGATTCGCCGCACTGTTATGCTGACGGGGGATGGCGTTGCCTCAGCACAATCTATCGCATCCCAAGTCGGCATCGGCGAGGCTCGGGCAAATCTGTTGCCCCAGGATAAGGTTTCCGCCCTGCGGGAAATTTCCGCCGACACCAAGGGAACGGTTGCTTTCGTGGGAGACGGAATGAACGACGCCCCCGTTTTAACTGCCGCCGACATTGGGATCGCGATGGGAGGCCTTGGCTCCGATGCCGCCATTGAGGCGGCGGACGTAGTGTTGATGCACGACGATTTATCTGCTCTGCCCCAAGGAATCCTGTTGGCACGAAAGACCCACCGAATCGTGATGGAAAATATGTTTTTTTCCATTGCTATCAAGATCTTAGTGATGTTTCTTTGCGCCCTTGGTGTGGCCAATATGTGGCACGCTGTCTTTGCCGACGTGGGCGTTTCGGTTTTGGCGATCCTCAACGCTCTGCGTACCCTTTCCAGGAAATAATCCGCCTTTTTCCAAAAATGGAAAACATTTGTTGACAAATCGCGGAAAATGCAGTATAATAGTAAGGGAAGAATGAAAGGAAGAACGGAACGATGATTCAAACTTACCTAAAGCAACTGATTCGGTATGGGGAAGAGTATTTGATGCTTCCGCCTCGTGATCGGGATTACTGCTTCAATCGCCTTCTGTTTTTACTTGGATTAGACGATTGCGGCCCCGACGCGCCCATTCCGTCCGTGGAAGGAATGACGGGTCCCGACGAGGTTCTGTCTCCGATTTTGCAATACGCGTTGGAGCAGGGGATCATTCGTGAGGAGCAGATCGAAGCCTTTTCCGCTCGGCTGATGGATACCGTTTCTCTGCGTCCGTCGGAGATTCAGCGGATTTTTGACGAAAAGAAAGCCGAATCCTCCAAGGCCGCCACCGATTGGTTTCACGATTATTGCGAAAAAAACGATTACGTAAAGCGCTCTGCCATTGCACGCAACCTCCGTTGGGATGCGGTGGGAGAAAAGGCAAGCTTGATTATCACTGTCAATCTTTCCAAGCCTGAGATCGATAATAAAAAATCTGCCGCCGCGTTAAAGCAGAAGTCCTCCTCCTATCCCTCTTGTGCCATCTGCCGTCAGAACGAGGGATTTTCGGGTCACGGGACCGTTCGGGATACCCTGCGCACCATCGACGTAACGCTGGACGGTCAGCCCTGCTTCTGGCAGTATTCTCCTTACGCTTATTTTAAGCAGCACGCCATTATCATCAACACCGAGCATACTCCTATGGTGGTCAACGCCCAAGCTCTTCGTCGGTTGGTGGATTTCGTCGACCAATATCCTCATTATTTTATCGGCTCCAACGCCGCCTTGCCTCGGATCGGAGGATCTCTTTTGGTTCACGATCATTATCAGGGCGGATCGGAACGAATGCCGATGCACGACGCCAAGGCTCGCACCGTGCTCTCCGATGCCGATTTTCCCGTTAAAGTCAGCATTTTGGAGTGGTTCAACTCTACCGTTCGATTGGAATCTTCCGATCGAAACGCCATCGTTTCCGTCGCGTGCAAGCTGATTGAAGCGTGGCGAAATTATACCAATACGGTTTTGGAAATTTGGTCTGAAAGCGAAGGCGAGCATCATAATTCCTGCTCTCCCGTAGTTCGTAAGACCAAGGACGGCTACGTGATTGATCTGATCCTCCGAAACAATCGCGTTTCGGAACAATACCCCGACGGGATCTTCCACGCCCACCCCGAATATCACAATATCAAAAAGGAAAGCATCGGACTGATCGAGGCTATGGGCTTGTTTATCCTTCCCGCCCGTCTTAACCGTCAGTTGTTTTCCGAAATCGTTCCTTATCTTTGCGGCAAGGAATATCGCCCCGAAGCATTGGCGGAGGATATGCAGGTGCATACCGATATGATTTCCCTTCTTTTGTCCCGCTACGGAAACCGTCTTTCCGAGGCCGACGCACGGGAAGCGGTCCGTCAACGGGTCAACGAGGTTTGTTTTGAAATTCTTCGCAATACTGCAGTATTCCCCGAGACTCCCGTAGGGGCTGCCGCCTTTGAGGCGTTTGTCAGAGAAAACGTTTGAACGGCAGGTGCTTTTATGGCAGAGAAGAAGAAAAAACAGAGCCGATGCGATTGCTGCTTGTATTACGAGTTTGACGAAAGCTTCGGTTGTATGGCGTGCAGTATCAATTTGGATGAGGACGAAGCGTTGCACTATTCCCGTCCGAATTCCGTCTGTCCCTATTTTCGTTGGTATGACGAATATAAGAGCGTTCAAAAGCAAAATTAAAAAACAGCCGCGGTCTGAATCAGATCTGCGGCTGTCTTATTTTTTTAATAAGGCGCGGCGGGCCTTCCAATCGGGAAGAAACCGCTGTACGACGGCGTAAAACCTTGGCGAGTGGTTTTTTTGCAAAATATGGGCCAGCTCGTGAACGATGACGTAGTCAATGGCTTCGTTTGGATACGCCATCAATCTCCAAGAATAGCAGATGCGATTGCTTCCGCTACAGGATCCGAAGCGGGTTTTTGCCGACGTAATACGAACCCCTGCAGGGCAGACCCCCATAATTCCCGCCCAATGTGCCGTCCGTTGGGGAAGATATCGTTGCGCTTGCGTGCGAAGCTCCTCTTCCCGAAGCTGCAGGGCGTCGTCTCGGATTTTTCGCTGTTCCGTCCGTTCCAACGCCTCCGAAAGCCATTGCTGATGCTGGGCAAGAAATTTTTCAATTTCCCCTTTGGGCATCCCGACGGGCGCACGAAGGATTACCCGAAGGTCGGGCTTGACCTCCAACGATACCGTCCTGCGCTTGGACCGAATCAGAACGTATTCCATACCATCGCCCCCTCTTTTCTTTATTATACCCCTTTTTTCTCTCTTTGTCAAGAAAAGCCGCAGAAGCTCACGTAGAGCCTCTGCGGTTGTTTTATTTTGAAACGGTGTCAGCATCGACCCAACCGTAGACGTTGGAGGTCTTGTCCGTGTGGATCAAATGATAAGGATGCTTTCGGTTCGGCAAATAGTGAGTTACCTTTGCAGGCCCCGCCTTTGCCTTGTACCCCAAGCTTCCGTTGGACGATACGTAGTGCTTTCCTCCCGAAAATAAGACTACGTCTCCCACCTTGGGCACGGCGGGTGCGATTTGTTCCGATTCGGGCGCTGTATCCGTTTCGTAGGTGATCCAGGGCAGTTTCCCGTGTCCCAGCCAGTTGCGGAAGGTGAGGTCGGTTACGACTACGCCGTCGTATTTTCCGATCAACGTGGATTCCACCACCTTGCCGTCTCCGACGTAGATTCCGATGTGTCCGTTCATATAGACTGCTTCACCGACCAGAATTTTATCCATCGATTCCGTCCGTTCCAAGCAACGGCTTGCCATCGTGTTTGCACTGATATCGGGAACTTGATTGGATCGGTATTTTCCTCCTCCGAAGGATTTGGAACGGTCTGCCGACCATCCCCAAAGGATTCCTTTGATCAGCCCCACGCAGTCGAAGGCCCAGGGTGCGTCGGGAATCTTTCCCCGCAAAAGGCGTTGCCGTCCTGCGGAATAATATTTGGGATATTGCTTTGCCTTTTGAACGATGAGCGATTCGCTGACGGGAGCGCCAAAGGTTCCCATCATATAGACCGTTGCGTGATTGAGTGCCACGTCTAAAAGCTTTGCCGCAAATTCTTTATTCGTCATCGGTAGGCTCCTCCTTTTTTCCGCGGTTCATTACTGCGGCGAGTCCTGCCGCAACTGCGGCGGCGAACAGTCCCAACAGGGTATTGGCAAAACCTGTGGGATCGCTTACGTCGGTTTGGGTGATGACGGCCAAAAGATTTGCCGCCAAGTATCCCAGCATTGCCTGGCCAAAGGTTCGTAATGCCCGATAAAGCCATTCTGTCATAACTTGTTCTCCTTTCTATTGATGTGCCGTTTTGTTCAGATATTTTTCCAAATCGTTTTTTGCCTGCGTTACGTTTCCATCACAGCCCATCTGCTTCAATCCGTCCAAACAGGCAAGCACTCCGTAGCAGATAACCCCCATCTCGGTTTTGACGTGGTCGATCTCCCGATCCTGATTCTTTTGATCCAACCAGAAGCGCACGATTTTTACCGCCGCGGTCCCCAGAATGGTAAGTCCGCTGACCACCGCCGCTGCGGTGATGATGGTTTCCCAAAGCGTTGCTTGCATCATACGATCTTCACCTCCGTAACGTACGCGGCGATTCCTGCCCGTTGCAGACGCTGAACGTGGTCCTCTGCCTCCCGACGGCTGCGATAGGTCCCCGTTTGTACCCGAAAAACTCTACGGTCATCCCAAGGAAGATACCCCTGCTCCAGCAGGTCCACGGCAGACATCCCTTCCTCACAGAAAAGCGCTTCGCGGCAAAAGGAAAAGGGCTCTCCGTAAATGCGTATGATCTGCTTTTGAATCGATTTCAAGAGGCGAAACAAGGGCTCGGCTTGTGCTTCGGAAAGGGCACGGCCGTTGCTTTCAATCAAAATCAAAATCCCCCGCCGTGCCGCAGAGACCTCGTCCTCCGCTTCGCCCTCCCATAAGGAAGACAAAACGGTTGCCGCCGCCGAAAGGGGAGACAGGGCCGTCACCGTACCGTCGACTGCCACGTGGTAATGGGCGGATTTTTGTCTCCGAGAAAGCTGCTCAAGACATTCTTCTGCGTTTCCTTCAAAGAATTTCAGATGCAGTCGATCCGGAATATACCCCTCACGGGAAACCCGAAAGGGAAGATATTGCTTTATAATCATAGTTGTTGGTTTCCTCGATTTAATTTGTTGTGCCTCCGGCTAAAACCCGTTCCCACGACGCTATGGACAAGGGCCCCGTATCGGTTTGCTTTGCAGTGACGGTATAGCGGAAGCGGTTAAGAAAATACACGGCGCGGATCTCCGTGACGCAGAATTGCGTTTCGGTTTCGATCCCGCAAACGGGGGCGGTAACTCCCACCATTTGTCCAAGGGAGAATTTGTCGCTGTCGGTGGTGAATTCAATTTCTCCCTCTCCGCAGCTCCCCGCCAAAATCTGCTCTCCTACGGACTGCGCTTCGGTTTGATGGGTCACCGCAGTGCTTTCCGAGGAGGCTCCGTAGGCGCCGCTTCCGTACCGTTCGGACATCTCCATCAGACGGTCCACGTGGATATAATTTCCGATTACGTCGAGCCCGCGGTTGTAGACGTACTGTACGTTTCTGTAATCCGCGGTGGAGGACCGATAGACAAACGTCTGAATATCCTTGAGTCGATTGTCCTTTTTTTCGGTCAGATCAATGCACAGGTCCGCTTCAATTCGCGGGAGCAGAGCTCGCATATGGAAGAGCTTCTCTTTGTCCACCCACCAAACGAACCCATTCTCGTTTGCAAGTCGATCGAATACCGACGAGGCCTTTGCAGGATAAAAAACGTAGGAGCACGATTTGGTCAATCCTTCCTCCACGATACCGAGCGTCAATCCATCCTCGGGGTTGAGATAGGTCCGAAAAATGGTTTCGACGGCTCGCGACGGCGTAAATCCGGGGAGGTAGATTGCGGGGAGGCAAAAGCGTTGTAAAATCTGCTCGTACCCCTGCCCGCGCAGGGTCATTGTAAAGCTTTTCGTGCTATGGCAGACCTGCTCCACCTCCACAAGGATCCCTCCCCAAATAAGGGTGTCGTCTTCGGAAAGAAGAATCTCTTGGCCTACCTTTGGAAGAAAACGGGGAACGGTGGAAAAACTCAGCGTTGCCCGAAAGGACGAGCGCAACGCTCCGTAGGATCGAATGACCAACGATCCCTCCTGCAACGCTTCGGTATGGGTAAATCCTCCGATGGTCAATGTCATTTTGGCTCCACCACCCCTGCTTCAATCATTCTGCGGACAATTTCTTTTCCGATGCGGTCGGTTTCATCCTTGGGATCCGGACGACGAAAAACCAGAATCTGCTCCTCTAATCCTTCTGTTTCCAAGGGATTTGATTGATTTAATTCCATTGATTCCTCCCGTTTTGATACTGCTCCAGCAATTGGCGAAATACCCACCAATGCACGCAATCTTGTTTCAAATTTATACCGTAATGGTTTAGAAAAAATTGATATATTCCCGTTCGATCTTCTTGTACAGGAAAGATCGGTGCATAGTATCCCTCCTGCGGTAGATTCCCTCCGCAATAAAAACGAACGGCTTGGGTCAACGCCTCGTCGGAGTTGTCGGGGATCTGAGGATACCAGATCTCCAAAACCTTGTGCAGAAAAACCTCGTCCTCATCCTCCGACATGTCCACGTACTCCATAAATTGCAGTGCCGCAGAAAAATCCCAACGGATGGGGTAGCTTCTTCCGTCCACGGAAACGGTTTTCGGCAGAAGCAAAGCGTCAACCGAATGCTTGACTGTCTTCATCGAAAATTCCTTCCTCGGGAGCGTCAGCGTAAACAATTTTTCCTTTGATTTTGGATCCGAAAATACCTTCTCCCGTTCCCACGTTTTCCAGACAAACGTATCCGTTGATTCGGCGTGCCTTAAGAAAGGTTCCGTTGAGAACGTCGTTTCGGTTTGCCACGATGATTGTGATCAGAGCGTCGTTTCCTCGCTTCATCCGAAAGGACCGTAGCAGGACCAACGCAGGATCATCGGTTTGAATCCCTTCAAATTCCAGCTGTCCCGTATGATACAAAATTTCTCGTTTGCAAAGGGGAGAGTAGATGTTGGGGGTCTCCAAAAGAGCGGTTTTATAAACCTCCTCTAAGTGGGTGATCCCTGCCCCTAACAGGTAATACTTTTTTGCCACGCTGCTGTAGACCCAAACCCGATCGTCACTTTTTTTAATCATAGACCTTCCTCCTCCGACGTTGACATAATGGGGGGTGTCAGGGGATTGCCGGACGCTTCGCTGCGAAAGAACATCGAAAATCCCGCCTTATATTCTTCATTCCCCGACATATTTCGGTTGAATAAATAAGGAAATTCGGTTATCTCCACATAGGCGCCCGCAAAGGGACGCTGTGCTGCGCACCGATTTGCCGCCGCCATAAGGGTGTCCATCGCTTTTTTTCGGGCTGCGGTATCCCGTCCGTTGGTACGGACGTAAAGATTGAAATCATAGCGGGAAATTCTGCTTCCGTCGATAAAGCTGATCAGATTCGGTTCCCCCCGCAGCTCTTCGATGGCAACGCTCCTGTCGGTATTGGAGAGGTATTCCGTTGCAATGTCTCCCGTTACGGGAGATAAAAAGCGAATAATAATGTCCCGATAATCACGATTCCAACAGGATTCCACGACCGCTCACCTCCCAATGATGAAATTGATCTCTTGCGTAAAATACGTTAATGGTATTGATACGAAAGGGAGATGGAGGAATCTCTTGATGAATCCCCAACGCTAAAAGATCTCCCGGCTCCAGGGTCCAGTGGTTTGTGGGGGATACCAAAAATTCTTCTTTGGGAAGATACCCTTGGTTCGTAAACAGATAAAGCCGAAAATTGTCGTTGTTCCGCTCCCCTGAATAGACGGGATTGGCCGCATTTTTCGTTTCAATATATACGTTGCGGAACACGTAGGGCTTGTAGAGTCCCGTCCCTTGGGTGTCTTCTCCCATACGGTTGAAAAGTGTAACTGTCATATCGCCCCTCCCTTACAGGTTGCAGTTGCGAAGCCCCGCACGGTCCAAAATAACCAGCGCCGCGGGGGAGACCGTCACACCCCGCAGGGTAATTTGCGGTTCATCCCGATGGGTGATGGAATAATTCCCCACCCGCTCGCTGTTCGGGTTTTGCTGACCGCCGACGGCAGATACCCCTCCGTGCTCGATCCAATATCGGATCATTTCTTCCATCGCACGGCGTGCGGAGGCTTCGTTCCGATCCGTCCTGCCAAAGCAAAGAAGGTCGGTTAGGTCCAGGGCAAGCTGGGCAAGAATTGCAAACTCTTTGTCGTCGATCGGGTCCGTCGAATAGTTCAAGTCAAAATCTGCTTTTGTAATAGCTTCCATATTCCCCTCCTATCCCTCCGTGCCTCCCTCGCAGGAGAGGCACGGAATACGGTTTTGTAGCTCTGTTTAGCCGAGAACACGTACGGCCAATTCGGGGTACAGCGTCTTGAATCCGTAAAGGGTGTCGATGGAGAGGGTTTGCTTCTTAGTTGCAATGTTATAGTCCATCGTGACCCGCACGGAAAGACCGTTGTACGAGGTGACGTAGCTGTCTGCTCCGCGGGCGGGCTCCAGAGGACGGGTTACAAACCCGAAGGCGCTCTTGTGGAACATAAGGTTTGCCGTGTGCGTCCCCAGGTAAGTCACTTTCTTGTCCATATCTTCTTGTACGAGAGCAGGGAAAAGCTTTACCTGGCAGTCGTTATCGTAGAATTCTACGTCCTCCATCACGGTGAAAAGCTTGTCCCCGATCTTCAGCATATCACCCTTGCAGAAGGTTCCTTCCTCCCCGCTGATAAATCCCCTGCCTTGAGCGTCGCGACCGTAGATCATCATTTCGCCCTTCGGCTCGTTTTGGTTGGAATGAACGGGAGTTTGCTGGGAGAAGTAGTGATCCACCCCAAAGACACGGCCGATGGAACCCTCCCGCAGCGCCTCGGTAGAGCCGCATTTTTCCGCATTGACAAGGGCGGGAAGAACTTGGAAATTTGCGATGGCGTCGGTGCTCCAAACGCCGCTTCTCCCGACCAGGGGAGCCTTGTGGTCGTTCAGGATCTTAGCCCCACCCGCAAGGTCGGTAAGGGAGGAGGGCTCGACGCCGGGTTCCCCGTAGAAATAAGGAACGTCCTTATAAAGAGAAAGTCCGTCCGCATTGATCTTTTCCGCGATAGCAACCATCGCGGGCTCGATGACCTGCTTGGTGAAATCCTCGGCGTTTAACGCCATTTCCTTGGCGGTCAGCTCGACGGAAACGTCGGCAATCTTGTCCAGCTTTACCAGCACTTCTCCTTCTTTGATGTCCTGAATGTCGATTTCTCCGTCGAATTCCGTTGCGTTGTAAACGGGAGGCTTGCGCACTTGAATGGTGTCTCCCTGCTTGGAAAAGTCATCGGAAAAATCCTTGTGAATCAACGCAGGAAAGACCAGATTGGATTCCAGAATGGGCAGGGCCTCTCTTGCAATGGTTTTGGTCGTCAAAAAATTATTCATAATTCCTTTTTATCCTTTCATTTGTTTCCGATACGCATAATACTCCGCATCGGACATAGTTTCGGTGTCCACCGTTCTTCGCGGTGTCAGCACGGCACCGCTGGAAAAGGTAGATTCTCTTTGAAAGAGCCAATCGTTTTCTTTGCGGATCTTTCCCACGGCCGAGGCAACCCCGTCGGGGTTTTCTTTTAATTGGTTCAGATCCAACAACGCCCGTGCCGCCGTCAGGCTTTTTGCTCCGCAACGGGTCAACTCCAGATCGATCTGACGGTCAAAGGACAAGGCACGCAGCTGTTCTTCTGCCTGCTCCCGAGGGATCCAGCCGTCCTTTTCCACCAAAGCGTATCCCTCGGGCAATAACGCCGACAATTCCTCTAGAGACATTGGCGCGGTTTTTTTCGCTTCATCGTTCATCGAGATCCCTCCCGACGTCGGTTCAAATTTGTTTGATTCTCCGCTCAACGCGATCCCTCCTTGCACCGATTACGGGCGGTTTCTTCTCCCTCGCCGTAATACTTCATACGAAATTCCCAATCCAGCATCAATCCCATAGAGACCAGCTCCATATCCCGCTTTTGCTCTGCGGTGCGGTCCTCGATAATGCTGTCGTCAAACCGGACCGAAACCGAAGCGGAATCTCTGATGGAAATTCCCAAGATTTCTTTTCCGATTTTGAGGATCGTTTCCATCAACCGTACCAGGGGCTGTTCCAAAAGAATTTCGTGCTTGCGCACCGAGCGATAAAGGGCAGCGTCCGCCGAAATTACTTCCGTCGCCGTGGAAGGAGTGAAATCTCCGTTGAAGCGGTAGTATCGGTCTCCGAATCCACATTTGCAGGAAAGATAATTCAGATGCTGCTGAATTGCCTGCGTGTGGTCTTCGACCCGTAATGCGGGGTTGAATTCTTGGGGAAGCAGGTCTCCGTCTACGTTTTTATCCCCAATGTACATAAACAGCTGACGGTTGCAGTCCTGGGGAGCGTAGATCCGTCCCTCTTGATCCTGCATCATCAGATCCTTGCGCAAAAAGACCATTTTCTTGCCCAGATAGAATTCCATATGGAAGCTGTCGTAACAAAGATCCAACCCCTTAAGAATGTCAATGGAATTTGCGTAAACGGAAATTCCCATCGGCAGATTGGTCAGATTATTGACGATGTTGGGCTTAATAAGAACGAACCAGGGGGTTTTGCTTTTGGTTCGTAATGTCGCGCAGATTCCTTCGGGAAGAGGGACCTTCTTTCCCGTTTTATCGGAAAAGCAAACGCTGTCGATGACGTAGCCGTCCCCCTCCTTTCGGTGGATCTGCAAATAGGTCAGGGACTGTCCCGCCACCGTCATACTGCCCGCAAAGGCGGCCTCTGTGACGGTCTGCCCTTGCCAGGACAGGGGAATGATATTTTGGGCGGTGACGTATTCCAGACGAATTTTTCCGTCCAGGGAGGGGAGGAGCGTGTCGTTCCCGTCCACCCGTGCGTTTTCCAGACGGAGCACTACCGCTCCCGTTCCGAGAGCAAAGGAGCGTTCTACCAGCTGATTGATTCCCGTCCAGAAATCGTTTTCTCCCAAAACGCCGCCCTTGCCGTTCTTTCCCCGTAAAAATTCCGATGCCCCATCGTCATCGGTATCGATGCGGGTTTTTTCGTTCATCAGAAGATTTGCCCAATCCTCGGCAATCTTCTTTGCCATGTTCATCTGACTTAAATCGTGTTCGATGACCGAAAGTCCGTTGTTTACCCTCGTACGGTGAAAATCCGTACCGTTTCCCGAGTACCAGCGATCCCATTCGTCGATCTTCCGATAGAAATTTCGATCGATATTGTCGTATCCGAAGCGATTTTTCAGATAGGAAAGTATGGTTTCCATTCGTTACCTCTTTTCTTTCGGAGGGGTAGATAATTGCTTGAGCCAACAAGACCAGGCGTATTCCTCTGCGTCTGCAGTGTCCACGTCGGTGGATCCGTTGTCCAACCGTCGGTCGGGGGCGTTGGGATCCCAAACCAATTCCGCCGTGGAGGCGATCACGTCCTTGCAATCGGAAAGAACGCTCCATCTGCCCTCGCTCATCATTCGCATTTTGCAGGCAATACGGTCGGTTATGGTTACCTTCTTGCAATCGCACACCGACACGGACAGTCCCGCCCTTGCACAGGCCGTACGGATTCCATTCGTTAGGTATTGCCCCTCCGAATCCATAAACGCGTATCGGGGACGGAGCCGAAATCTCCGTTCGATGTCAAATACGAATTGTACGAATTCCCGTTCCAGATCGTTGGGCGTAATTTTTCCCTTTCCCTTTGTGAGCCTCTTGCAGGCAAGCACGCATACCCCTCGAAATTCCTCGCGGATTCCCACGGCGGTAAAGACCGTTCGGGACAGCGTTCCGCCGTAATCACATCCGACGGTGACAAAAGCTATGTCCTTGGGCGGCGTATCGATCATCCATCGCTCGGGATGCTCGGTAAATTCGGGAAAAATTAATCCCTCTGCCGCACACCGCTCTCCTAAAATCCAACGCCGATACCACACGCTCCCTTTGGGGTATTGCCGTAAAATGCTTTCCAGCAGATCCCTTCCCACCGACGGATTGTTAAAAATCGTAAAGTGCATATAGTTTACATCCAACCCGTCGTTGCGAAATTTGTCCACGTATTTCGTATATACGGGATGCTTGGGATAGTCGGGATTGAAATCCCAAAAAATCTGCCGTTTCTTTGCCGCCAGTTGTCGGTTAAAGGCTTCCTGTAAAAAGCAGGTGTCGTCGTCCGCCAGGTGATGCTTATTTACTTCCGTTGCAATCCAAAGACCGTAGGAATTTCCGCGGATGCGCTTGTAGCTGTCGGATTTTCCTCCTCCCGCAAAGATCACCGTCTTCAATCCCCGATGGGTCTCTACGTATAGGGCGGGATTGTCGTGATAGCGCCCCCAACGACATCTTCCGCGAAACAGATGCTCTAATCCGAATCCGTTGCAATCTCCAAGATTCAACTTTGCTGCCGCGATGGTTACCCCCGTTGCCAGATGCAGCTTGTCGGGAGAGTCCTCCAATGCCCGCGCAAAGGCCAGAATGTTGCAAACGGTTTTCCCCGAACGGACCGCCCCCTCCGCAAAGTTGTAGGTCGCAGTGCCACATCGTTCTAAATACTGCTTTTGCTTGTCGGAAAAGTTCCAAGGAATGGTTTTTCGTTTTTTCATACCTCGTCGTCAGGTCCGCCGAACAGGGCCTCGTCGCTCAGATCCTCCGTTTCTTCCGACGCAGGTGCATCAAACACACCGATGGAGCGTGCCAATGCAATGGCAGCCGCTTTATCGAAGAACCGAATTTTCCCTCCGCCGCTTTTGGTCAGACTCCATTCGCTGACGCGGTCGGCGGGAATGTGCATCCCGTCCCTGGGACAAAAGCGAAACTCCCCGTCTTCTACGCGGTAGTCGCCGTAGTCCGCAGTGTTATCGTTCAGAATGTCCTTCAAGTATTCCAATGCCAGTCTGGCAATTTCCCCTCGCAGCGTCCCGTACTCCTTCAGAACCGTCCCCTCCTTTCTTATTTCGGTCGGTAGGGAAGTGGGGTGACGGGCTTCGTTTGATTCTCTCCCGTGCCGCTTCCGTTCCTTACCGTGGTTCTATTGTACCATATTTTTCCTGCATTTCGTGTTTCTACTTTTGAACAATCGTTCGAAAATCGGTGGATAATCCTGTGGAAAATCCCCTTAATTGTAGGAATTTTTTCTTTCCTCTTGCAAAAGGGAGGAAAGTGTGATATACTGATAACAGATCGTGAAAGGTGCTGTTTATTTATGAAAAAGAAAAGGGAATTGACCATCGAGGAATCCGCTCACCGCGAGCGTCTTCGTGATGTATATAACGGTATTTTTATCGTTACCGTCTTCGTATGGGTTCTGAATTTTGCTTTGGGTGGATTGGCATCCCTTGTCTCCCCGCATCTCAATTATTATATCGCCACAACGTTCACGGTATTGGCAAAGTCGATTGCCACAGCCTTGCCCTTTCTCGTGTTCCGTAAACTGTGTCGCGATCCGTTATCCCCCGTTTTTACAGAAACGCCCCGCTCTGAGCATCCCGTGGTGCGTTGCATTTTCGGATGCCTGGCAACGGCGGGCTTAACGCTGGCATCGATGGGATTAATGGCTTGGCTTTTGTCTTTTTTGGAGGGGAACGGTGTTCATACCAACGTAGTACCTCCCTCGTTGGGCAATACGGGAATGGAAACGGTGTTCTATATCATTTTGTCTTCCGTTCTTTATTCTTTTTCTTATGAAATTGCCTTCCGCGGAATCGCCATACGGGCGATGGGACAAGAAAACCGTCTTGGCGCCGTTTTCGTTTCGGGCATTGCCTACGCATTGAGCGACGGAGACCCCTACGGCATCGTCGTCCGTCTGTCCATCGGATTCCTTCTCGGATGGTTTTATCTTCGTATCCGTTCCGTTTGGTGCTGTATGGTTCTTCAGGCGGCAAGTCAAGTGATCGTCTCCCTTTGGTGGGTGTTTTTACAAAACAGAGAATTTACCGCATATATCAACTTCCTCATTCTTTCGGGACTTGTCCTCGGTGTGGCCGCCGCCTTTTTTCTGTTCTATCCCCGTCGCGATCCCGATCCTCAAACCACCCCCAATTCCATTGCATTGAAAGAGGTTTTTTCCTCTTTCGGCATTTACCTTATGGTTGCAATGGTGGCATTTAATATGCTGATCTTTACCTTTTCAACCGATCCCGACCCCCACGATCCGTTGCTACAGCCTATGGAGGAAGAGGATAAAACTCCTCCGCTGCAATTCGATCAAGACGAATAACTTCAGATCATTCCGAAGCAGAACGCAATAAAAGATGGGGCGATTTGTAAAAACCGATTACAAATCGCCTGTTTTTTCAAAACTCGACCAAGCGCATTCAGAAAAGGTATTGAAATTCCCTTTGTGTCGTGTTATAATATAGGAAAAATAGCGTGGGAGGTAACGCAATGCTTGTATCTACTCAAAATGACCAACTAATGAAGAGATTCGGCCCAAAGGAGTCTGTACGGATTTTGGCGCAAGCAGGGTTTGAAGCCTATGATATGTCTTTGTACTATTGCAATGGGGAAGAAGATCCCCTCGATATCGAAGATTATCGTGAGTTCGCACAGGATCTTCGGGAGTATGCGGATTCTCTGGGAATAATTTGCAATCAGTCACACGCTGTTTTTCGGCGGGAATATGATTCCAAGACCCGTGCGGCCTTGATTCGGCATATGGAAATCGCCTCGATTCTCGGAGCAAAAATTATCGTCGTTCATCCCTACCAGCACCTGTATTATCATAAAAACGTGCAAGAATTAAAGGAGATTAACCTGCAGTTTTACCGCAGCTTGCTCCCCTATTGTGAAAAATTCAATATCAAAATCGCAATAGAAAATATGTATCGTTACTACAATGACCAGCAAGGAAACAATCTTGTGGGAAGCGTGTGCGCTCGCCCTGAAGAATTCTGTGAGTATGTGGATATGCTGGATTCCCCTTGGATTGTTGCTTGCCTCGACGTGGGTCACGTTTCTATTGTGGGGGAAGATTTGACGGAAATGATCCACAAGCTTGGGCCTCGCCTGCAAGCACTTCACATTCACGATACGGACACAGAGCATGATCTTCATACCCTTCCTTTCCAAGGGAAGATCGATTGGCAGGAGGTAACGCAATCCCTGGCCGACATTGACTACAAGGGAGATGTGACCCTGGAAGCCGATGCTTTCTACGGGTCACTCCCCACAACGGAAAAGGACGCCTATATAGCTGCGGCAACCTATATGTGTTCCATAGCCCGAACCTTGCGTAATATGATCAACGAAAAGAAAAAGGGATAAAACGATTTTCAAAAGGCGGAGACGAATCTCCGCCCTTTTTGAATTCTTCGTATGTTTTGCAAAAACGTCACATTTTAATCAAGATAACCCCTTGACAAAAAATCCAAAATCGGGTATAATATACGGGTATCAGCAGTCGCGAGTACGGAGATGTACTCAAGTTGGTGAAGAGGCGCCCCTGCTAAGGGTGTAGGTCGCGAAAGCGGCGCGAGAGTTCAAATCTCTCCATCTCCGCCAAAGCAAAAGACTGCCGTTAAAAGTCAGTCTTTTGCTTTGATTGCTTATAAAATCGAATACGGGGCGTTAGCGCAGTTGGTAGCGCACAACACTGGCAGTGTTGGGGTCAGGGGTTCGACTCCCCTACGCTCCACCAAAACAAGGCACCTGTCCTTTCGGACAGGTGCCTTGTTTTTTACAGAAAAACGATACCCACCGAAATTTCGATGGGTATCGTTGCATTCAATTCGTGAAAACTCAGATTTCAGCGAAGTACTT
>JAGAOB010000073.1 GCA_017623895.1 Clostridia bacterium | reverse complement strand
GTTTCTTCAAAATAGTCCCGATGATATTTTTCTTTTAACTTCTCCACGATCGCTTTTTTTGTAATGGCCTGGCAGTCGGAAATACTGAACAGGGTGGATTTCACCGAGCGTCCGTCCACGGGGAAGCGGGCATCCTCAGGCAGCCAATCTCCCCAAGGGAGCGCCTCGACCCCCTGAAACAGCTCTTCAAAGGTGACGGCCGTGAAGCGGGCAAGACAGATCTGCACCCGCGCAGCGGTACGAAGCCAAAGATTCGCCCTTGCCACGGCGCTCTCGTCCCCCGAAAAAAAGACTCTGCCGTCTTCGGTACGGGTATTTTCAAACCCCAAGGTCTGAAGCTCTCGCGCCGTCACCGCCTCCAGCCCGAAGGCGGACGGAGCAATCAAATCATAATTCATAGAGGTCTCCGCGACTCAATATCTTGATACAGTTACCATTATAATACCATAGACGGAGGGAAATTGCAAGAACCCTTACAAAATCGTTTCTCTTTTGTCGGTTTTTCTTCATATTTTCGGGCATTTTTCCCGCAAATTGTGAAGTTTCCCAAAAGCAGCGGACAATTTTTGTGCATTCTCACAAATAGGCAAGGAACATTTTGTGAATTTTATGAAAAATATACATTTTTCGCCAAAAAATCCGTTGCAAAAGAAACTGTGATGTGCTATAATATCAACAGAGGGGGATTTGATCCCCAAACGATGACAGGAGGCGTTGAGTTGTGTCCTTAAAAGATTTGCCCGTTTACCTCTTCCGCCAAGGGACGAATTACGAAAGCTACCGCTTTTTCGGCGCCCACCCCGCCGTAGAAGACGGGGTTGACGGATTCGTGTTCCGCGTCTGGTCGGACAACGCCGCCACCGTGTCGGTCATCGGATCGTTTAACGGCTGGGACCCCCACGCAAATCCTATGAACGGCGAGGGCGGCATCTGGGAGACCTTTATTCCCCACGTAAAAACCTACGATCAATACAAATTCCACATCTGCTCCAAGCAAGGAGAGATTTTTGACAAGGCCGACCCCTACGCCTTCCACGGGGGGACAGGCGTCCACACCGAATCCCGCATTTACGATCCTGAAGGATACCCTTGGGGAGACGAGGCGTGGCAGGCCGCCCGCAAGAAGGCAAATCCCTATCGGGAGCCGATAAACATTTACGAGGTCCACGGGGGATCCTGGCGGAGATATGCAGACGGAAATCCGTTTTCCTACCGAAAATTAGCGGAGGAGCTGATTCCCTACGTCCTTGAGATGGGGTACACCCACATCGAGCTTTTGCCCATCACCGAGCATCCCTTGGAGGAATCCTGGGGGTATCAATGCTGCGGATATTTCGCCCCCACGTCCCGCTTCGGCACGCCCCACGATCTGATGTATTTCGTGGACGAGTGTCACAAGCAGGGCATCGGCGTAATTTTGGACTGGGTTCCCTCCCACTACCCCAAGGACGCCCACGGGCTTTACCGCTTTGACGGGGAATTTCAATATGAATATAAATCCTACGAAAAACGGGAACAGCCGCAATGGGGAACGGTGGTCTTCGATTACGGACGTCCCGAGGTGCAGAGCTTTTTGATCTCCTCTGCATTGTTTTGGCTGGAGCAATACCACATCGACGGACTTCGGGTCGATGCGGTCACGTCGATGCTTTACTTGAACTTCGGTAAGGATTTTGAGGTCAAAAACGCCGAGGGCACCAACGAAAACAAGGAGGCCGTGGCGTTCCTTCAAAAGCTGAACGCCATCGTCCACTCCCGCATCCCCGAAGCCTTGATGATTGCCGAGGAGTCCACCTCGTGGGCAAAGGTGACCAAGGATCCCGACCAAGGAGGCTTGGGCTTTAACTTCAAATGGAATATGGGTTGGATGAACGATATGATGGATTATATCGAGCTCGACCCGTTTTTCCGCAAGGACCACCACAACAATCTGACCTTTTCCTTTATGTACGCTTTTTCGGAGAATTACGTGCTTCCCATCTCCCACGACGAGGTGGTTCACGGCAAAAAGTCTCTGTTGGACAAATTCCCCGCCCCCTACGAAAACAAGTTCGGGGGTTTTCGGGCGTTTTTGAGTTATATGTATACGCACCCCGGGAAAAAACTCCTGTTTATGGGAAGCGAATACGGCCCCTTCCGAGAATGGGATTTCGAGCACGAGCTGGAATGGTTTATGCTGGACTACGAGCCCCACCGAAAGCTGAAGGACTTTACCCGTGCCCTCAACCTGTTCTACCTGGCACACCCCGCCCTTTGGGAGGAGGACTGTGCTCCCGAGGGGTTTGAGTGGATCTCCCCCGACGACAATCGGAACAACGTCGTGGTTTTTCTGCGAAGATGTTCCGAGGAGGAATTGGCGGTTGCCGTCAACTTTTCACCCCAACGGTGGGATAACTATCGTTTCGGCCTCCCCGAGGAGGGAGAATACGAGGAGCTCTTCAACTCCGACGATCCCGCCTTCGGCGGATGCGGAATCCGAAACACGCACATCAAAACCGATCCCATCCCGATGCACGGAAGACCCGTCTCCGTACAGGTCACCCTGCCCCCCCTGAGCGCTTTGGTACTGAAACGGAAGGCGTCTCCAGCCGCTCCCCGCATCGAAGCAAAGAAAAAAGCACCCCCCAGAACCGCATCTGCGAAAAAATAATTTGGCCCGCGTTCAATAAAGCAAGCCAAAGGCTTGCAGGAAAGTTGAAAAGCAGGCTGTTCAGCCTGCAGCAAAGCAAAAAAGAACGCTTTCAGCTTGTGGCAAAGCAAAAGGAAGTTGTTCAACCTGCGGCAAAGCAAGCCAAAAGTAATTTGTTTCCACACGGCGAAACCAACCGAGAAAAGACAAAAAAAGAACCCCGATTGGCGGAACCGAACATACAATCTCTCATACAACGAAGCAAGAGGAGGTTCTTGTTATGATCCAAAAGAAAAAATGCATTGCTATGCTCCTTGCGGGAGGACAGGGAAGCCGTTTGAAGGTGCTGACCAAAAACGTAGCCAAGCCTGCCGTTCCCTTTGGAGCAAAGTTCCGCATTATCGACTTTCCCCTTTCCAACTGTATTAACTCCGACATCACCGTGGTCGGGGTTCTGACCCAGTATCAGCCGTTGGTGCTGAACCGTTACATCCGCACGGGAGATCCTTGGGATCTGGACCGTCTTTACGGCGGCGTTTACGTATTACCCCCCTATCAACAGAATTCGGGGGCAGATTGGTACAAGGGGACGGCCAACGCCATCTATCAGAACTTCCCCTTTATCGAGCAGTACGATCCCGAGCACGTTCTGATTCTTTCGGGAGATCACATCTACACGATGGATTATTCCAAGATGCTGGAAGCCCACGAACGGGCGAACGCGGACGCTACGGTAGCGGTCATCGACGTGCCTTGGGAGGAAGCCTCCCGCTTCGGAATCCTTGCCACCGACGACGAGGGACGGATCACCGAATTTCAGGAAAAGCCACCGCAGCCGAAATCCAATCAGGCGTCGATGGGAATCTACATTTTCAAATGGAGCAAGCTGAAGGAATACCTGGAACGGGACGAGGAGGACCCCGCTTCTTCCAACGACTTCGGGAAAAATATCATCCCCGCGATGCTCAACGACGGTCAGAATTTGTTTGCTTACTCCTTCCACGGATATTGGAAGGACGTGGGAACCATCGACAGTCTGTGGGAAGCCAATATGGACCTGATCTTCCACCCCGATCAGCTGAAGATCGATAACCCCGAATGGAAGATCTACGCCCGCAACCCCGTCTCTCCGCCCCACTACACGGGGCCCAAGGCATCCATCGAAAACTCCATCGTCTCCGAAGGGGGAACCCTTTGCGGACGGGTGAAGGATTCGGTCGTTTCTTATAAGGTGGACCTGGAGGAGGGCGCAGAGGTTTTTAGCTCCGTGGTTATGCAGCACGCCCGCATCGAAAAAGGCGCAAAGGTCTACAACGCCATCATCGGGGAGGGTGCCGTCATCGGGGCAGGCGCCGTCGTCGGCGCGCCCGCAGAATCGGGCAATCCCCCCGCAATCACCGTAGTAGGTCCCTCCTGTACCGTTCTTGAAAACGAAACCGTTCCCACGGGAGCGATCATTGACCGAGAATACGGAAAGAAAGAAGGTTCGAACAATGGCTAATGCTTTCGGTATTATTTTTGCAAACATCCACGATGAGGCTTTACCTCAGCTGACCCGAACTCGCACCCTCGGCGCCGTTCCCATCGGAGGACGGTACCGCCTGATCGACTTTATTCTGTCCGATATGGTCAATTCGGGAATCTCCTCCGTGGGAGTCATCGCGCGGAACAATTACCATTCCTTGGTCAACCACTTGGGCTCGGGCAAGGAATGGGATCTGTCCAGAAAATTCGGCGGACTTACCGTCTTCCCTCCCTACGCCACGTCAAGCTCGGGGCTTTATCACAATCGGCTGGAGGCGATGAAGAGCGTTTTGAGCTACATCGTCCGCGCACGGGAGGAATATGCAATTCTTGCGGACAGTAACGTGATTCTTAACATTGATCTTTCCAAGGTTCTTGCATATCACGAAGAAACAGACGCAGACGTCACCTGCGTGTATCAGAACGTGGACCTGAAGGAAAAAAACGCAAAGGAACGGGTGCTTTACGATCTGGACGAATCGGGACGGATCCGAGAGGTTCGGGTCGATCCGAGAATCTCGGAGGGCAACGTGAATAATTCCCTCGGCATCTGGGTGATGAAAAAGGACCTTTTGGTCAGCATCATCGACGACGCTCAAACCTCGGGCAAGCACAGCCTGGAGCGAGACGTTCTGGGACAGCGCTGCGGTGATTGGAAGATTATGGGCTACCCCTTCGACGGATTCGTGGAACAGATTCGCTCGATTTCGGGATACTACCGTGCGGGAATGGCGTTGCTGAACGCCGACGTACGGGCAGAGCTGTTCCCGAGAGAGCGCCCCGTCTATACCAAGGTCCACGACGAGCCTCCTGTGTATTACGCCCCCGAAGCGAAGACCTCCAACTCGCTGATCGCAAACGGATGCCGCATTGAGGGCACGGTAGAAAACTGCATCCTGGCACGGGGCGTATCGGTGGCAAAGGGCGCCGTCGTCCGCAATTCTCTGCTGATGCAGGGGGTTACCGTGGGCGAAGGATCCACCATCGACTGCGCCATCGTCGACAAGGACAGCTGCATTTCCCCCAATCGCACCCTTTCGGGAGCACCTACCTATCCCATCGTCATTGAGAAAGGAAGTCGGGTATAATTCCCGCAAAAAGAACGAATATGGCTAAGATTTTATTTACCGCATCGGAAGCCTTCCCCTTCGCCGTTTCGGGCGGACTGGGAGACGTGATCGGCGCATTGCCCAAGACCTTGGCAAAGATCGAAGGCAACGACGTGCGGGTGGTCCTCCCCCTCTACGGAAAGATCTCCGAGGAACAACGGAGCAAAATGACCTTCCGCCGAAGCATCACCGTCCCCGTGGGATGGCGCAAGCAATACTGCGGCATCTTTGAAATGGAAGACGAGGGCGTTACCTGGTACTTTATCGACAACGAATACTATTTTAAGCGCGGAAAGAACCTGTACGGAGACTACGACGACGGAGAACGGTTTGCCTTCTTCTCCACCGCCTGTCTGGAGATTCTGCCTTACGTGGGATTTTATCCCGACGTTCTTCACGCCCACGATTGGCACACGGCGTTGGTTCCCATCCTTTACCGCACGAAATACGCCCCGTTGCCCGAATATAAAGGGATAAAAACCGTCTTTACCATCCACAATATTCAGTATCAGGGCATCTTTGACTACGCAAGCCGCACCGACCTGTTCAACATTCCCGAGGAGTCTGCCTATCTGGCGGAATTTAACGGATCGCTGAACCTGATGAAGGGGGCTGTGGAAACGGCAGACCGCGTCTCCACCGTCTCTCCCACCTACGCAGAAGAGATCCTGTATGCCTACTACGCCCACGGGCTGGAGGGGATCCTTTCCCGCAATCGGGGCAAGCTGACGGGGATCTTGAACGGCATCGACACCGTCCGATACGATCCGATGACCGACGGGGCACTGCTTCACCCCTTCTCCGCCCGCACGCCCGCGCAAAAGGTGAAAAACAAGCTGGACCTGCAAAAGGATCTGGGGTTGCCCGTAAACAAAGAGATCCCGATGATCGGCATCGTCTCCCGTTTGGTCTCCCACAAGGGCCTGGATCTGATCCTTCGGGTCATTCACGACATTTTGCATCTTCCCTTGCAGCTGGTGATTCTGGGAACGGGGGATGCGGAATACGAATCCGCCCTGACCAATATTCGGGAGCAATACCCCGAAAAGATGTCGGTGACCATCGACTTTAACAGTCATTTGGCATCCCGCATCTACGGATCTGCCGACATCGTCCTGATGCCGTCCCAAAGCGAGCCCTGCGGCCTTGTGCAAATGGTCGCCTGCCGCTACGGTGCCGCCCCCATCGTCCGCAGAACGGGGGGCCTGAAGGATTCGGTCTTTGACGCCTCGCTGGGCGGAAACGGTTTTACCTTCGACAATTACAACGCCCACGAAATGCTCTCCGCCATCGAACGGGCGGTAGCACTGTATCAAGACAAAAAAGCTTGGCGCACCCTGCTTGTCCGCACGC
>JAGAOB010000072.1 GCA_017623895.1 Clostridia bacterium | reverse complement strand
GGACGGCGATCCGCCTTTGATGATATGCACCGCACATTGGGCGGCGATGATATGCCAAGCCTGCGGCTTGGATAAACAAAAAGAGAACTTTTGGTAGACAAAAGTTCTCTTTTTGTTGTATAGAGGCTACGAAAAAGATATTTTTGTCGTTCCTTAATAAGGTTTCGAACTCCCACGGAAACTCATTAAGAACGATCCACTTCGGCTCTCGCAAATTTTATCCTAAAGGTAAATTCTTGAGGGAATGAATCAAAATCCTGTAAATCTATTTCTAAAAAATAATCTCCGTTTTCTTCCGTTAATCTGTCCGATAGCCACCATACTTTTTTGCGACCATCGAGATTGATCGAATCGGAAATAATCTTATAATTAAACAAACGAATTTCCTTAACGGTACTATCAAATAAAGCACCTTTCGCATCAATTTTCAAAACGAACAGATTTCGATTATATTTACTTTTTTCTCCGACAAACTTGTTATAATCAAACGGAAATTCAAAAGATTCAACGCCGGTAATGGCGGCATCGTGCAATCCGCTTTTCCAATACCACTCGGGTGCATTATCGGGATATTTAGATTGGTATTCTTTGCATCTTGGCACTAACCCCACCGCCTTTCTGTGATTAGTATAGCATAAAATCGTGGAGATTGCAAGGCTTTTGAGGGAAATTACTAGGATATTCGCACTGCGTGCGAAAATTCCCACCGCTTGCCGCTTACGAGCGAGCTTCTAAGCGACGAGCGCCGCAGCCAAACAGATAAGGGAGCACATTTGTGCTCCCTTATCTGTTTGGCTGGGGAATAGGGATTCGAACCCCAACAAACAGAGTCAGAGTCTGTCGTGCTACCCTTACACAATTCCCCAATTTTTGGTTGTTTCTCTGTTGAGACTTGAATATTATACCACAACTTTTTATGGTTGTCAACGGCGTTCACAAAATGTTCAAAGGTTTTCGATTGAATTTCCGTTCTCCTTGTGCTATAATGTGGTTGAAAAAGGTTTTGGAGGTCAAACGGATGATACGAACGGAGCATTGGGAATCTCACTGGGAATTCCCTTTTGTGAAATATGCGAGTCAGGATTCCTGTGAAAAGCTTCCCTTGATTCTTCAGCTTCACGGGGCGGGAGAACGGGGAGACGGGGGCGAGGATCTGTCGCGGGTAGAGATCCACGGCTTTGCACGCTTGCTCCAAAGTCAGGATTATCCGTGCATTTTGGCGATGCCTCAATGCCCCAAGGATTCCTTTTGGGCTGCCCGTGTGGAGTCGATTTTAAGATTTCTTGATCAGCTGAAGCAGCAGTTTCCCATCGACGAAGATCGCGTTTATCTGACGGGCTTGAGTATGGGTGGATACGGCACGTGGTATACTGCGATGGCCAGCCCGTCTTCTTTTGCTGCCATTGCTCCCGTTTGCGGCGGCGGAATGGCGT
Organism: Clostridia bacterium; assembly: GCA_017623895.1. Classification (GTDB taxonomy): domain Bacteria; phylum Bacillota; class Clostridia; order Oscillospirales; family UBA644; genus RGIG995. Next base: position 779 of record JAGAOB010000072.1, on the reverse strand, counting down.
GGAATGCTCAGGTTCTTCGGATGCCCGTGTGGGCGTTTCACGGCACAGCGGACGAGACGGTAAGCCCTCGCAATACGGAGGAGATGGTACAGAGGCTGCGGGAGCTGAATTACGACGTGACCTACTCCCGTTTGGAGGGCGTGGGGCACAATGCTTGGGTGCAGGCTTATCAAGCACCTTTGTTGGAATGGTTATTGGAAAAACGGCGCGGTTTGGATTGATTTTCCCTCTTTTTTCCAAAATTCGCATTTTTTCTTGCAATCCCCTTGACAAACGGGGAGAAATATGCTATAATTCTATACATATTGGTAGAGGTGCATTGCGTCATCAGTATTTTGCCCACAAAATCGCTTGTCCGAAGCGGGGCAAAAGAAAGGGACGGGTGCCGAAGGCGGCTCGCGGAACGGGGTCGATCTGGCAATAGGAAATAAGATTCCTATTGTTGTCGCAGCAATGCGGAGCGCTATCCGAAAAACAGAACAGCTCGGTGGGGAATACCGCCGTCTTTTCGTGATGGTTTGCCGTGTTATGCGCAAACCGTCATTTTATTTTTTGAAAAGGAGTTTCCTTTATGAACGAAACGATTTTCCGTGGCGTGGCAACCGCCATCGTAACCCCGATGAACCGAGAGGGCGTGGATTATTCTTCCTTTGCCCGCCTTTTGGATTGGCAGATTGCCGAGGGCGTGAATGCCTTGGTAATTGCGGGAACCACGGGGGAGGGATCCACACTTACCGATGAGGAGCACCGTCAGGTTTTGAAGTTTGCGGTAGATACCG
>JAGAOB010000071.1 GCA_017623895.1 Clostridia bacterium | reverse complement strand
GATTATGAAAAGAGACGTTTTAATCATCGGCGCAGGTCCTGCGGGAATTTTTACCGCACTGGAAATGATACGAAAAGGAAGCCATAAGCGCATTTTAATCGTAGAAAAGGGCGTTGCCATTGAACAGCGCCGCTGTCCGAAATCTAAAACCAAGAAATGCGTCAGCTGCAAGCCGTACTGCCATATTACCACGGGATTTTCGGGTGCGGGTGCGTTTTCCGACGGGAAGCTTTCCCTCTCCCCTGACGTGGGCGGTGCACTGCCCGAGCTGATCGGCGAAGACGTGGCGGAAGAAACCATTAAATACGCCGATTCCATCTACCTGGAATTTGGCGCGGACGAGCACGTGGAAGGGATCAGCAATCCCGAGGAAGTGAAGGAAATCCGCAAGCGCGCCATTCAAGCGGGCTTGAAGCTGGTGGATTGCCCCATCCGCCATTTGGGAACCGAAAAAGCACAGGACATTTATTACGCCATTGAACAGTATTTGCTGAACAACGGCGTTGAGATGATGTTTGGGTACGAATGTACCGATCTGATGATCGAAAATCACATCTGTAAGGGTGCCTATCTGAAAAAGGGAACGGAAGAATTGACCGTTACCGCAGACGACGTAGTGGTTGCCACGGGCCGCAGAGGTGCCGAATGGCTGGAAAATCTCTGTACGGAGCACGGGATTCAGCATCGTGCGGGAACGGTGGATATCGGCGTGCGCGTGGAAGTGCGCAACGAGGTTATGGAGCAGGTCAACAAGGTTCTGTATGAATCAAAATTGATCGGATATCCCCAACCGTTCAAAAACAAGGTCCGCACGTTCTGTCAAAATCCCGGCGGCTTTGTCAGTCAAGAAAACTACGACAACGATCTTGCCGTGGTCAACGGACACTCTTATAAGGAGCTGAAATCAAACAACACAAACCTTGCGATTTTGGTTTCCCATAATTTCAGCGTCCCCTTCGATCAACCCATTGCCTACGCCCAAAAGGTGGGCGAATTGTCGAATATGCTGGCCAACGGACACATTCTGGTACAACGGTTCGGGGACATTTTAGACGGAAAACGGACGTGGGAAAAGGAATTGAGTCATTCCAACCTGAAGCCCACCCTGCCTGACGCCGTCGCGGGTGACATCACTGCGGCGATTCCCTATCGGGCAATGACGAACATCATCAATTTCATTCACGCACTTGATCACGTCGTCCCCGGATTTGCCTCGACGGAGACGTTGCTCTACTCTCCCGAGCTGAAGTTTTACAGTAACCGTGTAGATATGGACAAGGACTTCAACACCAACGTGCCGGGGCTGTACTGTCTTGGAGATTCCAGCGGTTGGACGCGGGGCTTGATGATGGCATCGGTTATGGGGGTTCTGATGGGTCGCCGCTTGGCAAAAAAGTAATCGATCAACCAAAATCAAAAACATTGACGATCAACACGGTCAATAAAAAGGTAATGATATCACATGCAACGGCGCAGGCGAGGAATTTGCCTGTGCCGTTTTGCTTTGCACGAGGGAGGTAAACGCCCAAGGTGTAAAAGGTAGTTTCGGTGGAGGCAGACAAGACCGACGCCATTCTTCCGATTGTGGAGTCGGCACCATAGGTGGCAAGAAGATCCTCGCAAATTGACAATGCACCGCCGCCGGACAAGGGCCGCACCAAGGCAAGGGGTAAAATTTGCGGAGGAACGGAACACCATTGACATACGGGCGTTAAGACCGAAATCAACAGATCCATCGCTCCCGAGGATCGAAACATCGCCACTGAAACCAGCATCAAAAGCAGCGTGGGGAAAATTTGAAGGCAGACCCTCATCCCGTCCTTGACACCGTCGCAAAAACAAGAGAAAACGGGGGCATTACGTATTAATGCGTATCCGAAAACGAAAATAAATAAAATCGGCAAAATTCCGCTCATTTTTCCCTCCGAAAGAAGATCCGCGTCAGCAGGATACCTGCGGTGCAAGAGAGAAACTGAACGATCCAAACCGCAGGGAGAATATCCATAGCGTTTTTCGAACCGTTGCTCTGACGAAGCGCGCATATCGTAGAGGGAATCAGCTGCAAAGAGCAGGTATTAAGAATCAAAAACGCAGCGAGAGAACGGGAGATCTCCCCTTGCGCCATTCCCTTCGCAGCTTTGATCCCGTAGGGAGTAGCTGCATTTCCGAGTCCAAGAAAATTTGAGGCTAAATTCATCGTTACGGAATTGAGCAGCTCCGTATTTTTTCGCGATTTCGGAATCAATCGTTCCACGGGACGAGACAGGAAACGAGAGATGCGTCCCACGAGCCCCGATGCTTCTGCCACCCGCATCAATCCGCTGAACAAACAAATCGAGCCGCCGATTTTAAGAATCAGTGTCACCGTATCCGCCGGAGTAGATAAAATCGCTTCACTGACCGCTTCCGTATTCCCCGTAACAATTCCGCAAATCGTGGCCGAAACGATCAAAATAAAACAGATCCAACCAATCACGAATCGTGCCCCCCTCCACTTCATTTTATGGATAAAATCGAGGGATATGTCATAAAATGAAACGAAAAGGAGTGGATAGCCGTGAAGATAACGGAGCGAATCTTACGTTCTCTGGAAAAAAATTGGCAAACGGTGGCTCTGACGGCAGTGTGTATTTGCCTGATATTAGCGATGATTGCCGCAGGGCAAGCGCAAACGGTGGAAGCCTTTGCAACCTCCGATTGGGGATTGTCCTTCGGGATTCCAAATGCCGCCCCCCAAGGAAACGTCAGTGCGGAGAGACTGAAGGAATACGATGCCTATTATATCGGAGACCCCGAATCAAAAACCGTATATTTAACCTTTGACGCCGGGTATGAAAACGGGTACACCCCCCAGATTCTGGACGTTTTGAAAAAGCACCAAGTCCCCGCCGCGTTCTTTTTGGTAAAGCATTATCTGGAATCGGCACCGGAATTGGTCAAGCGGATGGCAGAGGAAGGACACATTGTGGCAAATCACACCGCCTCTCACCCCGATATGAGCCGAATTTCATCGACGGAAGCCCTGCAGGCCGAGCTTACTCCCGTAGAAGAATTATACCGTGAGATCACGGGGCAGGAAATGAAAAAAATCTACCGTCCTCCCCAAGGGAAATTCAGCGAGGAAAACCTAAAAAATGCAAAGGAATTGGGCTATACTACCGTGTTTTGGAGCCTTGCTTACGCAGATTGGAATAACAAAAAGCAACCTAACCCTCAAGCGTCGATCCAAAAGCTGAACACGCGCATACACAACGGGGCAGTGATTCTGTTACATAGCACCTCGGCAACCAATGCGGAGATCCTTGACACCTTGATCACCGATTGGAAGGCCCAGGGATATCAGTTCGGAACCTTGGACGATTTCGTAAATCAATAAAAAAATGCGACCGAAAAGCTCGGTCGCGTTTTTTACAGGAAAAAGAGAAGTAATTTTACCGAAAGATAGCCGAGAAGCCCACATCCCGGGAAGGTAAACACCCAGGCGAGAACCATCTGTCCCGCAACGCTCCAATTTACCGAACGAAGGCGCACCGAGCAGCCTGCCCCCATCAAAGCGGTGGTCTTAACGTGGGTCGTGCTGACGGGAAGTCCGTAAAGGGTGCAAAGCCCAAGGCTTACCGCAGATGCAACGTCCGCGGAGACCCCCTGATAGCTCTCGGTTTTCAGCATTTTCATCCCAACGGCACGAATGATGCGCCCCCCTCCAAGACAGGTTCCCAAAGACAGGACTCCAGAACACAATAAAAGCATCCACAATGGAATCTTTTCGGGAGGGGCGGTATTTCCCGCAGCGGCAACGGACAAGAGCAAAACGCCGATAAACTTTTGTCCGTCTTGAGATCCGTGAAGAAATGCATTTGCGGCGGCTCCAAAAATTTCTGCCTTATGAAAAAAGCGTTCTGCACGACGTCTGTGTTGCTTTTCAAAAAGAAAGAAAATCAGCCGTACCGCAAGCCAGCCCAAACCAAAGCCAAGCACCACTGATAATCCCAATCCCCACAGAACTCTGCTCCAGATCGAGAACCGAACGCCTTCTCCCCCGCTGATGGCAAGGGCGGAGCCTGTAATTCCTGCAATCAAGGCGTGGCTTTCACTGGTAGGAATCCCAAAATACCAAGCGACCGCCGCCCAAACCACGACGGAAACCATAGCTCCGCAGAGAGCGAGACGCGAAATTTCGGGATCGGCTCCGAAATCTACCATCGAGTACACCGTATCGGTAACGGTGCGATTAAAGGAAACGGTAACAATCAATCCCAAGAAATTGAAGACCGCCGCCATAACAACGGCACCTCTTGGAGTCAAGGCTCGCGTAGCAACACAGGACGAGATGGCGTTGGGGGCATCGGTCCATCCGTTGACAAAGATCACCCCAAGTGTCAAAAGGGTGAGCAACGCCAAGGGCAAGGATGAAAAAACCGTCCCGATCCACGATACAAAAGACATAAAAATCCCTCCCGTATAAAATATGGAATTCGGGAAAAAACATTCGTGAAATGCGACGTTGGGGACACGGAAAATTTCTTTGTGACATTTTCGTGAACCCCCTTGACATCCCCTGAGAATCGTGCTATAATATCCAAGTAACAATTCCAAATATTCCTCCTTAGCTCAGTTGGTAGAGCCCGCGGCTGTTAACCGCGTTGTCGTTGGTTCGAGTCCGACAGGGGGAGCCAAAAAATCCTGAATGCGAGAGCGTTCAGGATTTTTACTTCTTACCTTTTCACTCTTCACTTTTCACTAAAAATCGCATTCAGGATTTTTTGAAAGTAATAAGTAAGAAGTAATAGTGAAGACGTTGGGGTGATTTGCTTCGCAAATCTTCATTTTATTAAGTTGCATTTTTGTACTATGAGCTCAAGAAAAAAAGCAAGTCGAAAGACTTGCTTTTTTCTATCCAAGCCGCAGGCGACAAGCCTTGGGCTTGGTATATCATCGACGCACGAAGTGCGGTGTATATCATCAGCCCCTTTGGGGCTGTATCTCATCACGCGCCAGCGTGCATTTTACCTGCGGGTTGATGATATACAAAGCGTTCCGCTTTGATGATATGCAATTCCTTGCGGAATTGATGATATGCACGCCTTCGGCGTGATTTGGCGCAATTACAATCTTGCACCCTAACACAAAAGTCCTTGATTTTCAAGGGCTTTTCATGTTTTTAGAGATAAAAAACACCTCCCTTTCACCGTTGCACTTTTTCCCCGACCTTATGAACTTGTACTCGCGGCCTTTAGCAAATAGATGGTCGACTTGACAGGAAAATGGATTTATGATATAATAAATCTGAAAAAATCTATGAAATGAGGTGGGTAATATGAAAAAAATTGTCGTTTTGATGTGTATTACGTGTATGGCGTTGTCGCTATTTTCTTGTCGATCATCATGCATTAAACTTCATAAAGCAGACAGCTTCTTTTCGGACTTTAAAGTTGAAGATGAGAAGGTTTATATTTACTGTACTCTTTTTATTGAAAATCAATCGAACAGTGAAAAGAATGTTGCAATAAAAGCATCTCTGGACAATGATGCGAAAAACGGCTTACTGAAAGAAGCAGTTATAGACGGTTATTCCGTTGATGGAAGTACAAAAATTTTTAAACTTCAAAATGGAGAGAGTCAAATAGACGTAGTATTTATAGGTGACTATGCCGGGACGGAAGAAAAAATTAATAGACTGTTACCCGACATAGAAATAATTGAAATGGAGTAATAACTGCATCTTTTTATAAAAACAATAATAAAAAAGCCATATATCCGTTGCAAACTGTACTCCTGTTAGTTTTGAAGAATAAGGTTCAAAATTGTTGGGGTAACTCAGAAAAGAACTCCTTGAGATTTCTCAAGAAGTTTTTTCAATGATGTTTGCCTTACGGCAAATGATGTCGTTTTGCTAATGATGTTCACTTCGTGAATGATATCGGCTTCGCCTAATGTTTTTAGGGCAAATATCGCATCATTGCGAGAGCAACAAGCAACATCATATTTGCGTAGCAAATGCATCATATCGCGCAGCGATGCATCGTTTCCCTTACCGCTCCGCTGCTTTTATGCTATAATATACCATAGGAGGTGTTTATATGAAAGTGATTCGAATATTTTTATTGATTATTATTTGTATAATTTTCTTATTAGGACTTTTATACTTATTCACAGGCTCGTTAGAATGGTTTCCAACGCCTGAACAACAAGAAAAAGCTCGCATAACTGCTATCATTATGATGGTAATACCATCTATAAGTGGTATTATATTGTTCTTAACAAGGAAAAAGTAAGGAAAATCAGGTTTTTAGACCGGTTCCGTTTTGAGTGTCGTTTAATAAGTCTTTGATGTTATACGCAATCAGATTGAAATTATATCGTACAATATGATACAATTATTATAATGAATTGCAAGATATTGACTTTATAAATCGGGAGATAAAATGAAAAAAGATATTTTCAATAATAACATTAAGCACGAATATATTTCATATATTTGGGCTTCAATATTTATTTTCGCGTTCATTTTAATAGGTTGTGGAAGTTTGCTTATATATGCTGCACTGCAAAAAGAGTTGGGAACAAAGGACAGAAGTGTCCTTATGATTATTGGTGTACTTGCATATTTGTGTGCTATTTTACATTCATTCTTAACTATATTTGTCATAAGAAAATATCCACGATATACCAAGATAAGAAAATTGTTCCTTGATTCCGATTTTTATTTTGCCGAAAGCGATTCTCATGATTTTCACGGGCATTGGCTTAAAAGACCGGCTTTTGATACGATTACACGTATTGCTGAAGGTAATAAGGGGCTTGAAAGCATTAAATACCCCAAAAAGTATTATGCCTATATTTGGTGCACAGTAATTGGTATAGTTTTAATCTTTGTTAATTTAGCTGTTTCCGTTATAATTTTGGAGAATATAGAGGTGCTTCCTAAAGTTATTCAAAACGAAGTCATTATTTTTACAGTATTTATGGTAGCAGAGGTGTTTTATATAGTTTTATCTTTTGTATTTGCCTTTCGTGTTAAGAAAACAAGAGAAACAACGATAGGCGAATACAGAGAAAAACAGAGAATAAACAATGAATTAGACAATCAAAAATAAAGGTTCGAAATTGTTGGGTGAACTCAAGAAAAAAGCACTTGCTTCTCCCTGCATTTTTAGCGGAGAATTGGCAAGCACGAAAACTTCGGCAGAGAACTTGATTTCTCTGCCGATTTGTGATATAATGGGATTAACGAAAAGCCTCCCTCCGAGAGGGAGGTGGCACGGCGTAGCGTGACGGAAGGAGTCTGCGTGACTTTGAAGTTTTGACAAGCTTGGTTGTAACGCGCTCTCCCTCACCCGACTCCGTCGGGAGCTCCCTCCCGGAGGGAACCTTAAGATGCGCGTAACCTTAGGGGTATGAACTTTGCCCTATGCCTTTGTAATACAAAGGCGAAACTGGCGATAAAGGAGATATTATGAACTATCAAAAATTAATGACAGATTCCTTAACCTCTCTTTTAGATGGAAAGGAAAACTTGAAATGTTCATTTTTTGCAATCTTGTTGCAAGGAACAAATTTTTATTCTGGTTACTGGGGCTTGTCCGACAATAATTTACTGGGGGCAGTTTTGACGTTTTCCGGTAAAGAAGTATCATACACAATAAAAGTACCTTTAGAAATAAACAAGTTCAAGATTCGAAAGAGCCTTTTCCCAAAGCAATACATAGTTAAAATTAATTTTTTTGAGGGAGCACCCTGTAAATTAAGAGTGCCTTTGAAGGCATATCAAATTGAAAAGCAGAAAGAAAATTTCGAGTTATTTTGCAAGGAACTCACTGGAAAATCGATGTAATAAGCAAACCCCCGACGGATATGTCGGGGGTTCTTATTTGTTTACCGCGGGACAGTTATTAACAAACCAACTATAAATTTTCCGCTAAGTTTGCATACCCTTCGGCAAGTGCTTTTTTTAACTAAATCCACCCTTGCGGGTGGGTGAAATCTGCTGACGCAGATGAAATCCCCTGCGGGGACGAAACCCGCCTCGATGGAGGATGGGTGGATTTAATTTCATCTGAACACGTAGTGTGAAGATTTTATCCGAGCTTTGCGAGGATTTCATCGTGCAATGCACGATTTCATTGAAAACTTACGAGTTGAATTTTGCACTACGAACCCAACAAAAAGCAGATCGCTTACGCGGTCTGCTTTTTGTTTCCTTCCTTGTTAGGGTGGAGGCAAGCAACAACCTTCTCCCGCGAAGAGTGAACAGGTGCGAGCTTTTGCGGTTTTGCGTGCAAAATACCCGTGTTTAACGGGCAGGCAAATCGCAACGAGAGCCGCTTGCGACTCGAAGCTTCGCTGAGTTCGAGCCCAGCAGGGAAAGCCTAAATACCCTTTTTTGTAACCGTGATGCCAAAAATTAAAAGAAAGGATATTTATTATGAAAGACATTCCTCATACAAAACGTAGCGGAATCCGCTATCTTGGTCTTGAACTTCCCGAACAGACCAATTATCCCCATGGTAAGTACGCAAATCTGAGACTCGCTTTTATGAAAAAGCATAGAAGGGAATCATATACCACTTTGCTTACTGATGGACGATGAAATGAACACCTGCACGCCCCCCAAAACACTTGACATTTATCATTTTCTTTGGTATAATACAACTGATTTTTGAAATACGGAAAGAGATACTGAGGTATGGTTAAAAATATTTTCAAAAAAGCAAACTGGATATGGTGCGAATCCGAAGGACAGGCAGATGAATACGGCGAATTCTATTCCTCGTTCAACTGTGACGGAGAGGAAAATGTAAAATTGAAAATATCCGCGGACAGTAACTACGCGGTCTATATCAACGGCAAATTTGAGGTCTTCGGGCAGTACGCCGATTTCCCTTACGATAAAATATACGACGAGGTCGATATTACAAAATTCTGCAAAAACGGAAAGAATCACGTTGCCGTTATAGTCTGGTATTTTGGTATAACAACGACTTCAGTCTATTACAAAGGAGAGGCTTCCCTTATTTTCGAAATAACAGAAGGAGAAAATATTTTGTGCTTCAGCGGCGAGCAGACTCTTTCACGCCTTAGCCGGACCTACGATCAGCATGTATGCAAGATCATCACGGGTCAAATGGGGCTTTCCTTTAGCTACGATATGACAAAAGAGGACAAGTGGAAGACGGGAGAGCTTTGCGGATTTTCAAGCAACGTTATCGTTTCAAAGCACCCCTCTTGCCGAATTCGTCCGAATGAGAAGCTCGTCCTTGAAGAAAAGGTTTTGGGAAAAGAAATAAAGCGCATATCCGATAGCGACGTTATTTTTGAACTGGGAAGTGAGCAGGTCGGCTTTGTAAGCATTGATATTACCTCTGATACCGAGCAGGATATTTTGGTAGCTTACGGTGAGCATATTGTGGACGGAAACGTAAGACGTATCATCGGAAAAAGAGATTTCAGCTTCAAGATGCGTTTGCGAAAGGGAGAAAATAAGTATCTTAACCCCTTCCGCCGTTTGGGGGCGAGATACTTGGAGATAAAATCAGAATCTCCCGTAACGATAAACGAAGCGGCAATCACGCCGACCATGTATCCCGTAACTCTTAAAACCAAGCCTGAGCTTAACGAATATCGCTCGAAAATATACGATATCTGCGTAAACACACTGCGTCTCTGTATGCACGAGCATTACGAGGACTGCCCCTGGAGGGAGCAGGCGCTCTACTGTATGGACAGCCGAAATCAGATGCTCTGCGGTTATTATGCTTTCGGTGAATATAAGTTTCCGCGCTCCTGCCTTGAGCTTATATCAAAGGACGACCGTAAGGACAGGCTTCTTTCCATATGCTATCCCGTAAATAACGATTATTGTATTCCTTCGTTTTCAATTCACTATATAACCGAGTGCATAGAATACCTGCAGTATTCAGGAGATAAAGCGTTTATTGAGGAGATATATCCAAAGCTTGAAAGTGTTCTTTCCGCCTTCCTTGAAAGACGCGAAAACGGACTTGTGCCGATTTTTGAAGGCAAACAGTACTGGAATTTCTACGAGTGGAGCTACGGTCTGGACGGTAACGGCATAGGATACGAGCTGCCGAAATTCGATATCATAATGAACGCGCTGATCTCTATTGCCCTTGAAAATATGGGCAAGATCGGAGATATGCTGGGTAAGCAGAACCAATATCGCGATATGATCCCCGAGATCATCCGTCGCATAAGAGAAGCGTTCTGGGATGAGGAGAAGGGCATATTTGCGGACTGTCCGGACAAAGCCAGATACAGCATTCTCGGCAACTCTCTGGCGATTCTTTGCGGAGCAGCGGAGGATCCCAAGGGAGTCTGTGACAGAATGCTCAATTTGGAAGGTGTGACGGATATCTCTCTCAGTATGCGTTGCTTCAAGTACGATGCGATGTTGCTTGCTGACAAGGGGAAATACAAGGAGTCTATCCTTTCCGAGATCGACGAAAATTACAGACCTATGCTTGAGCTTGGCAACGGGACCGTTTGGGAAACGGATGAGGGCGAAAGTGCTTTTGGAAAGGCAGGAAGCCTTTGCCACGGTTGGAGCGCTATGCCGATATATTACTACAATATTTTATCATAAGATTTTTAATGAGTTCTAAAAGGTTTGAAATTGTTGGGGGGAACTCAACAAAGAAACCTCTTTTGCATACCAAGACAAGGAGGTTTCTTTGTGTTCTATTGAAAAAATCATAGTTTTGTAGTATAATTAGTTCGATAAATTAAAATTTGGCGATTCTCAGTTTATGTCCTGTTAATATGCGAGAGTCTCTGTATAATGGTTCTTGGAAACCACCGAATATCCTTTTTGTAACCGTGATGCCAAAATTAAAACGAAAGGATATTCATTATGAAAAACATTACTTATACAGAACATAACGGAATTTATTATCCGGACCTTAGCACAATCCCTCATAACATTTAATGTTGGAGGTTCAAATGTGCTTTCATTCTCAATAAACTCAACCGATTCAAATAGAATCGTACGCAAAATAACGTTATCGGATAAAAGTAATGCTTTCAGTTTTAAGTTCTCGGATAAGATAGTCATTCGAAAATTTACATAAAACAGACGTTCAACGACAAGAAAGGAATCGGAGATAAATGAATATTACCGTAGATTCTTACCAATCGTATCTTGCCGAGCGGTACGGAGCTTGGGGAACGGAGCAGGATATGTTTATGAAGCTGGTGGAAGAAATCGGCGAAGTTGCCGAGGTTCTGAACAAGCGTGCGGGAAGAAAAATTTCCGACGAAACGAACTTATCGGAGCAGCTGGGAACCGAATTGGCGGATCTGCTTCATTACGTCGTAGCAATCGCGGCAATCAACGATATTGATCTTACGAGCATCATTCTTAAGAAGGACCGCGCGGCCTCTGCGAAATACCATCATTCCGTCTGCCTCGAAGAATATTTATCGGATCATAAATAAATCAAAGAAACCACTCCCGAAAGCCTCGGCTTCGGGGAAGCGGATTCATCGTCACTCTCAGGCAAGCAATTCTTCATAAACACTAAATACGGAGTTTCAGAGAATGATTCATCACAATATATTGTGTTTTGTCACAAAAATATAACAACTGAACCCTTGACAAAGAGGGCATAATGTTGTATAATTATATTACACCTTTTACATGACTGACGGAATGCGGAGTACCGCAAGGGAGTGTAAGGGAATCTATAAGCCGACCGTCTGGGCAATTCTTTCATGGAAAAGGATTGCCTTTTTTTATTTTCAGGCATCCGCGAAGAAGGAGAAAACTATGGAACACAAAGATTGGAACGGATTTAAGCAAGGGATATGGCAGGATGAAATCAACGTCCGCGACTTTATTCAAACCAATTATAAGGAGTATTTTGGCGATGCCCAATTTCTTGCGGGGCCCACAAAGAGAACCCGAGACCTGATGGACAAAATTCAGGCACTTTTTGCCTTGGAGCGCAAGAACGGCGGCGTTTTGGACGTGGATACGGAAACGGTCACGTCCCTGACCGCGTTTGCGCCCGGGTATATCGATAAAGAAAATGAGCTGATCGTAGGACTTCAGACCGACGCTCCCCTGAAGCGCGGCGTTAATCCCTTTGGCGGAATGCGGATGTGTAAGGGCGCCTGCGAGGCTTACGGATATAAATTAAGCGAAAAGGTGGAAAGCGAATTCCGTTTTCGCACCACCCACAACGACGGTGTTTTCCGCGCCTATTCCGATGAAATGCGCAAGGCTCGCAAGTGCCACGTAATCACGGGACTTCCCGACGCATACGGACGAGGACGCATCATCGGAGACTATCGTCGGGTCGCGCTGTACGGCGTAGACCGGTTAATTGAAGAAAAGCAAAAGGACAAAAAGATTTTCGGTTCCCGCGATTTCAGCACTGAACAGGTACGAAAGAGCGAAGAATTGTATCAGCAAATCACGTTCTTGGGTCTGCTTAAGGAAATGGCCGCAATGCACGGCTACGACATCAGTGGTCCTGCTGCAAATGCAAGAGAAGCCATTCAATGGACCTATTTTGCATACCTTGCCGCCATTAAAGAGCAAAACGGTGCCGCGATGTCCTTGGGTCGGGTCAGCACATGCTTTGATATTTATATTGAACGGGATCTGGAAAACGGCGCGTTGACCGAGCAAGCCGCCCAGGAATTGATTGACGATTTCGTGATGAAGCTTCGTCTTGCCCGTCATTTGCGTACCCCTGAGTACAACGAGCTGTTTGGCGGAGATCCGATGTGGATCACCGAAGCGGTAGGTGGTATGGGTGAAGACGGTCGGACGTTGGTTTCCAAGAGCAGCTTCCGCATTCTGAATACGCTGTATACGTTAGGCTCCTCTCCTGAACCGAACCTGACCATTTTGTGGTCACGGAGCCTGCCGGAGGGATTTAAGAAATTCTGCGCAAAGGTTTCTGCGGACACGGACTCGATCCAATACGAAAACGACGATCTGATGCGTCCCCACTACGGAGACGAGTCTGCCATTGCCTGCTGTGTTTCTGCAATGAAGGTCGGAAAGCAGATGCAATTCTTTGGGGCACGCTGTAATCTGGCAAAGCTGCTTCTGATTGCTCTGAACGGCGGCTATGATGCGGAAAGCAAAATGGCCATCGGCCCCCAAATGTCGGTTCTTGACGGAGAAAAGCTCGATTTCGATCAGGTGATGAAGCGGTTTGACATCTATATTCAATGGCTGTCCCGTCTTTACGTCAATACGATGAACGTCATCCACTATATGCACGATAAGTACGCCTACGAAAAGATCCAGATGGCGCTACACGATACGGAGGTGGAGCGTTTGATGGCCTTCGGAATCGCGGGGCTTTCGGTGGTGGCAGACTCCTTAAGCGCCATTAAATACGCCAGCGTGACGCCCGTCAAGGACGAAAGCGGCCATATCGTTTCCTTTGTAACCACGGGAGATTTCCCCAAATACGGAAACGACGACGACCGCGTAGACCTGATTGCCAAGGAAATGGCGCACAAGGTCATCACCGAGCTGAGAAAAACTCCCACCTATCGCAACGCCGTTCATACGCTTTCGGTTTTGACCATCACCTCTAACGTAATGTACGGAAAGAATACGGGGGCTACCCCCGACGGACGCGCCGCGGGTGCCGCCTTTGCCCCCGGTGCAAATCCGATGCACAATCGCGAGGAGAACGGCGCTCTTGCCTCGTTGAATTCCGTGGCAAAGATCAGTTATGACGATTGCCGTGACGGAATCTCCAACACCTTCTCCATTACCCCCGACGCACTGGGACACAATGAAGAAGAACGCGTCAATAATCTGGTGTCCATTTTGGACGGCTATTTTGCGAAGAACGCCCATCACATCAATGTGAACGTTTTGAATCGGGAAACGCTGATGAAGGCATACGAGGATCCCGAAGCCTTCCCCAATCTTACCATTCGTGTTTCGGGATACGCGGTGAACTTCCACAAGCTTTCCAAAGAACAGCAACGGGAAGTCATCAGCAGAACCTTCCACGAGGCACTGTAACCGTGAACGGAAAAGTTCACTCCATTCAATCCCTGGGGACGTTGGACGGGCCTGGAGTACGCTTCGTGGTATTCCTGCAAGGATGTAATCTGCGATGCGGATGCTGTCACAATCCCGACACTTGGAACGCTTGCGGAGGAACGGAGCGTTCCGCGACAGACCTTGTCGATCTGGCGGAACGGTATAAATCTTACTTTGGCGCTCGGGGCGGGATCACCCTTTCGGGGGGAGAACCGTTACTGCAGGCAGGCTTTGCACGGGAAATCTTTTCCGAATGTAAGAAGAGACGGATCCACACCTGCTTGGACACCTCGGGAAGTATTCTGAACGAGGAAGTAAAAGCGCTTCTTGCGGTCACCGATCGGGTTTTGTTGGATATAAAGTATCCCACGGACGAGCAGTATCAACGCTACGTGGGCTGCAGTCTGCAGGCACCCCTGGATTTTCTGCGATATCTCAACGAACAAAACATCCCAACGACACTACGACAGGTCATTATTCCCACGTTAAACGATACCGACGATTCGGCAGAGTTTCTCAACGCGTTGGCAGAAAATCATCCCTGCGTGGACAAGATCGAGCTTCTGCCCTTTCAGAAGATCTGCCAGGTAAAGTATCGGGAGTTGGGTCTTCCCTTTCGCTTTGGAGAATTTCAAACGCCGTCAAAGGAAGCAATGGAGCACTTGGAATCCAAAATTAAATTCCGATAAAAAAACGGGGCTGTTACAAACAGCCCCGATACACCTTTATATTATGCGTGAAAACGGGAATCATATCAAGAGAGAAATGAGAAACGGAGAGTATTATGACCCAGGAAGAACGCTTTCGTCTGATGACGGAATCTAATCTGCACAGACTGATCCCCAGAATGGCGGTGCCGACCATCATCAGTATGTTGGTCACTTCGGTATACAACTTGGCTGACACGTACTTTGTCAGCAAGATTTCCACGGAAGCATCCGCCGCCGTCGGGGTAATTTTTTCATTGATGGCGTTAATCCAAGCTCTGGGATTCACCATCGGGATTGGGTCCTCCACCTACGTTTCCCGTCTTTTGGGAGAAAAAAATCGGGAAGAAGCAGACAGAACTGTATCTACTGCGTTTTTTACCGCGTTGCTGGTGGGAACGGTGTTTGCCGCGGTGGGAATTACCTTTCGGGAACAAATCGTACGTGCTTTGGGGGCAATTCCCGAGGTCCACGCCCTTGCGGTAGATTACGCCACGTATATCTTTATGGGTGCTCCTTTTATGATGGGGCTATACGTTTTGAACAATCAAATGAGGGCCCAAGGCAGCGCAACGCTGTCTATGATCGGGGTAATGTCGGGAGGAATCCTGAATATCGCCCTGGATCCCTTGTTTATTTTCGGTTTCGGTTGGGGGATTGCAGGCGCAGCCATTGCAACGGTGTTGAGCCAATTCATTTCCTTCTGTATTCTTTTGCTCTTGAATAATCGAGTAAAAAATATTATTTCCGTTCGCTTCCGAGCCCTTCGTCCGTCCTTGAAGATCTACAAAGAGATCCTGCACGGAGGATTTCCCTCTCTGTGCCGCCAGGGGCTGGCGAGCCTGTCCAGTGTGGTTTTGAATCTGGCAGCAGGCCCCTATGGTGCGGCAGCGCTTTCGGCATTGTCCATCGTAAACCGCTTTATGATGTTTATCTATTCGGCGTTGGTGGGTTACGGACAAGGATTTCAACCTGTTTGCGGCTTCAATTTCGGGGCAAAGCGCTTCGACCGCGTTCTGGACGCCTATCGCTTCAGCCTGAAGGTCGGGATCATCTCTATTTCGATTTTAGGCGTTGGGGCGTACATCATCGCTCCCCAGGTAATGACGTGGTTTCGGGCAGATGATCCCGAGGTGATCGACATCGGAATCCGAGCGCTACGGGCACAATGCTTTACCTTGCCGCTACAGGCATTTATGATGCTGTCCCAATTCTTATGTCAATCCATCGGATTCGGATTCCGTGCCGCACTGATCGCGATGGGGCGGCAGGGACTGTTTCTCATTCCCGCATATTTGATTTTGCCCAAGTTTTTAGAGGTTACGGGATTGGTCATCTCTCAGCCCTGCTCCGATCTGTTGACCGCAGCTATGGCACTGCTTATTATGAGCACTCTGTACCGTAAGCTGAAAGGGCTTGCGGCAGGACAAGCAACCCTACAGACCGCATAAAATCAGCGCTCTTTCTTCGGAAAGAGCGCTGATTTTTATTTTCCTTTTTTATATGTGGGAAGGACGATTTCGAATACGGCTCCGCTTTTTCCGTCCTTTTCGGGGCGGTTATAAGCACGGGCAACACCGTTATGAGCAACGACGATCGCGTTCACGATGGAAAGCCCCAGCCCGTATTTTCCCTGCCGTCCCTTAAAGAAGCGATCAAAGATATGATCAATTTCATCGGGAGGGATTCCGGGACCGTCGTCCTGAACGCAGATTACGACGTTTCCGTCCCGTAGAAATGCCGAGACCTCGATCTCCGACGCGGCAAACCGAAAGGCGTTGGAGAATAGGTTGGTAATTGCGGTAACGATCGTTTCTCCATCAACGTTGACGGTGACATCCGCAATTTTTCCGTATACCAATTTTACGCCGTCCAATCCCGTGAATCCCGAAACTCGGGAGGAGGCCTCATCTAAGAGGTCCCGAACGGAAGCGGGAGCCTTGGAAATGACCTCGTCTGCGGTCTCGATCTTGGAGAGATAAATCAGTTCATCCGTTAACTTTTCCAAACGGGAGACCTGCTCCAAAACCTGCTTGCTTACCTCTTCGGTATCAGTAAACACACCGTCGTTCAGCCCCTCCACATAGCCGCGGATGGACATCAGTGGGGTGCGCAATTCGTGAGATGCATTCTGCAAAAACTTCTTTTGACGGGCATCGTACTCGCTTAAGGAACGCGCCATACGGTCAATGGAACGGGCAAGATCTCCCACCTCGTCGCGGGTTTCGATAACGGGAACCACCGAATCAAACTGGCGGTTTGCCACCAGATCGGCACGGACCTTCAGACGGCGAAGATTTTTGGTCAATCCCGTGCTGAACAGCAACGATACGGCGATGGCCAAGATGGATGCCGTAGCAAGGGAAAAGAAATAGAGCGTTAAAAGAGAATTATGCATTCCATACGACGTGGGAGAGGTAAACAGAATAACGTATCCCAACACCCGTTGGGTGGTGGCGTTATAAACCTGCTGGATCGCCACGGCGTAGGTGGTATCCCCATAACGGACGACGCGGGAGCCGAGAGAGCCTTTATATCGGGACAAGAACTCCACAAACCGCTCGGGAGAGGTGCTCAGATGGTCCACGTTCATCCCCGTATTCGGGATGTACTGAAAATTTGAATCGGTGAGGACCAAGGAGGTGGAGGAGTCTATATTGCGGCGAAAAATGATCTGAAGGTCGGTAATCTCGGTATCCGCCGTCCAGTCAAGGATCTTGGAAGCATCCTCTGCGAAGGCCTCTCCGTTTTCCGAAAGGGTCTGACGGGCCTGAAGAATCATATAACTGTTGGCAAAGATGTAAACGAAGCCCACGGAAATAATCCCGATAATGGAGATCAGCGTAATATAAGAAAGAATCAGCTTAAAGTGAAGACTGTGACGAACGTCCTTCTTTCCCATAAATTACTCCGCACCGTCGGTGACCTTGTAGCCGTAGCCCCAAACGGTATCGATCTGAAACGCGGTCTGGGCGGCATCCAGCTTTTTACGGATGCGCTTGACCAGATCGTCAACAGCACGAGTGTCGCCGATGTACTGATAGTCCCAGATGCTGGTCAACAGTTGATTGCGGGTGAAAACACGGTTTTTATTGGTGACCATATAGAGAATAAAATCATATTCCATCGCAGTAAAGGACAGCTCGGTTTCGGATTCCCCGTCCAGCTTCACAACGCGGCGTTGGGTGGGATAAATTTTCAGATCCCGACAACGAGGCTCCGCCACGGTCTTTTCCTCGTTCATCCCGTCTACGCGGCGAAAGACCGCCTTAACCCGCGCAACCAATTCCCGCGGAGAAAAGGGCTTCATCATATAATGATCGGCGCCCATTTCAATTCCGAGAATGCGGTCAAGCTCCTCGTCACGGGCAGAAACGATGATGATGGGGGTGTTGTCAATTTTACGGATCTCATTGCACAATTCAAATCCCGACATTCCGGGCATCATAATATCTACGATGAGCATATCGGGCTTATAGCGTGAGAATGCCTCAAGGGCAGGCTCGGCGGAATCAAACTCCATAACCGAAAAGGATTCCTTTTCCAAATAGGAGCGAATGATCTCTCGGATATTCTTCTCGTCGTCAATGACGAAAATCAATTTAGGCATACTATACCTCCTGCTCCGCCGAAAGGACGGAGATTTCATCGTTATATACTTATTATAAGACAATTTATCATACAAGTTATTAAAATTTTGTGTCTTTTTTTTGTATTTATCCCGTTTCCATCAAATTCGGTGATTTGAAGAACATTATACGCAAAAGTACTGTTTTCTCCATAAAGGGAGGAGGGAGAACGTCCCAAAGCAGTAAAAGGACGTTCTCCCCTTGGTATGGAAAAACAGTTATATAAAGAAAGGAATTAAGCAAATCTTGCGACGGGTCTTTCCCGCTATAATGATAGTATATCAAATAAATCCCGAAGAAAAAGGATGAAAATGTGGCAGGTTTTCGGAAAAACAGGAACGAAAAAAAGAAACAAGGGAGACACTTCTCAATGAAATGTCTCCCCTGTAATTTCTTTAGCTGAACGTGGCTTATTCGCCGTCGGCGACAGGCTCGCAATCCTCGCAATCGCAGGATTCTACGACCTCGTAATATCCGCACTCGCCATCGTCACAGCAGTCGCAGTCATCGCAATCACAGCAATCGCCGCAATCGATGAGCATCCGAAGCTTGTCACGGAAGATGTAGCACAGCAGCGCCACAACGCCAATAAAGGCAATAATCCCCAAGATCACGCCGAGGATGGTTCCGGTCTTTTTACTCATAGAACAACACGCCTTTCGTACAGTAAAATGGTTATGGGTTATCGTACCTCTATTATACCCTATCTTTTATTATTTGTCAACAGTGTTCCCTTATTCTTCATAATTTATTCCGCTTTCTGCCGTATCGTCGAACACGTACACGCGGGCTGCAGCGCGGGAAAACTCCCGAAGACGGCACACGGCAGATTCGGGATACAAAAGCTGAACGTCTTCACTGTGGAGAAGAAGCCAGCCGAAGAGAGCTTCGTCAGAAGAAACGTCACAGGTAAGCAGGTAAGAGCCGTCTACCGCGGGCTCCACCGTCGCATCAAAGGGGAATTTCCGTTCCGCCTCGGAAAGAAATCCGTCGGAAATCCGAAAAACCATATGTACGGGATCCTCCAACGAGGTAAAATAACCTTTGATATATTGATCGAGATCAAAATCAAGGTCTCCCCCGATCTCTCGAATATCCACCGTGGAAAAGGAGGTTTTGGTCAACTCCTCGATGCGATCCACACGATAGAACACCAAGGACTCCTCCTCGTCGGCAGCCACCAGATAATATCCGTCGCTCCAGACAAGCCGGTAGGGAGAAACGGTGTGAAGGGGCGAAACACGGCGGGGGGATACCTGCTCCCGCAATGCGGTGCCGCGATAAGAGAAGCGAACCTTATTTCCCGAGAGAATCGCATCAAAAAGGACTTCCACGTTACAATAGACCCTCTCCGTAACAGAACTTTCGGGAACGACGGATAAAAGATTGGAAAACGCGGTTTTTTGCAGCGGAAGGGAAACGAAGGCGCGAAGCTTCTTTTGCAGCTCGGGCTTCCGCTTGCGAGGAATTTGAGGAGAAATCCGCACAAGATTGGAGAACAATAAAAGATCCGATTCGGTCATAGGATTTCCGGCCCAGTAGTATCGGGTGTCTTTGGAACGAATTTTTTCTACGGTAAAGCCTGCATCGGAAAGCGCGTTCAGATCACGATATAGGGATTTTCGCTCGCAGGGGACCCCTGCTCG
>JAGAOB010000007.1 GCA_017623895.1 Clostridia bacterium | reverse complement strand
GTCTTTATGATGCAACCGATGGATATGTTCTGGTCGCCGGCGTGGATGTACGTAACTATGATTTGGAGACACTGCTCTCTTCTGTCGCAATGGTTTTACAGAAGAATCTCCTGTTTTCGGGTACCATTAAGGAAAACCTTCGTTGGGGAAATGAAAAAGCAAGTGACGAAGAAATTCGTACTGCCTGTATTCTTGCGCAAGCTGACGAGTTTATTCAGTCCTTCCCTGACGGATACGATACCTACATTGAGCAGGGAGGAACCAATGTGTCGGGGGGGCAAAAGCAACGTCTTTGTATCGCCCGCGCGCTACTGAAAAAGCCGAAGATCCTGATCCTTGACGACTCTACCAGCGCCGTTGATACCAAGACCGACGCGCTGATTCGGGCGGGATTTAAGAAATTTATTCCTGAAACCACAAAAATCATTATTGCTCAACGAATTGCTTCGGTTCAAAATGCAGATATGATTATCGTAATGGACAACGGTACGGTTTCTGCCGCAGGAACCCACGAGGAATTATTGGCCTCCAGTGAAATCTACCGCGAGGTTTACGAGCAACAGACGAATGGAGGTGAGGACCGTGAGTAAGCCCACACCCATCAAAGGACCGGGAAGACAACCGGGACCCGCAGTGCGTAAGATCGACTTCAAGATCCTGGGAAGGGTGATGAAGCTTCTATTTTCTTCTTATCCCGTCCTGGTTCCCATTGTTACGGTTTGTATCTTGTTTGCGTCGGGCGTAGCGTCGATTCCCGCAATTTTTCAGCAAAAAGTCCTCAAGGTGATAACCTCCTATTTGGAAGTCGGCTCTACGGATTGGCAAGCGGCAATGGGTGAGGTGATTCCCCTTGTTTTGATCCTTGCAGCACTTTACGTCTGTTCCGTGATCCTAATTACCGTTCAGACTCAACTGATGGCGTATATTACCCAAGGGTTCTTGTGCAAGCTGCGGCGTAAGATGTTTGACGGGATGCAGAATCTTCCCATCAAATACTTTGATACCAATCAGCACGGCGATATTATGAGTCATTACACCAATGACATTGATACGCTGCGGCAGTTGGTATCCCAGTCCTTACCCAGCGTATTACAGGCATTGATCGTCGTTGTGACGGTTCTGTTTATTATGCTTTGGTACAGCGTTTGGATGACTCTCGTGGTTTTGCTCGGAGTGGTCGCAATGTTCTTTGTAACCAAGATCATCGGTGGCGGATCCGCAAAATATTTTATTCGTCAACAAAAGGCTGTGGGGAAGACGGAAGGCTATATTCAGGAAATGATGAACGGCCAAAAGGTTGTTAAGGTCTTCTGTCACGAGAAACAAGCAAAGGACGAGTTTGACAGAATCAACGGTCAGCTTTTCGAGGATGGCTTCCGTGCCCACGCTTACGCAAATATGATGGGTCCTATGATCGGAAATTTGGGGAATATCCTCTACGTTTTGATCGCCACAGTGGGAGGGCTGTTTCTTTTGTTTGAAACGCCGAACCTCGCGATTTCCGGCCTTGCGTTTACCATTGATATTGTTATTCCTTTCTTGAATATGACAAAGCAGTTTACGGGCAACGTAAATCAGGTTTCACAGCAATTTAACCAAATTGCTATGGCCCTTGCAGGTGCGGAGCGAATTTTTAGGCTGATGGATGAAAAGCCGGAATCTGATGACGGCTACGTCACTTTGGTCAATGCTAAGGTGGAAGACGGCACAATCACCGAAGCCTCGCACCACACGGGCCGTTGGGCCTGGAAGCATCCCCGCGGAGACGGAACGATCACCTATACGCTTTTGCAGGGTGATGTTCGTATGACGGAGGTTGACTTCGGGTATGAAGAAGGCAAAACCGTTCTGCACGACATTTCCCTTTACGCCCAACCGGGGCAAAAGGTTGCCTTTGTTGGAGCTACGGGAGCAGGAAAGACGACGATTACAAATCTTATTAACCGTTTTTACGATATTGCCGACGGAAAGATCCGATACGACGGAATCAATATCAATAAGATTAAAAAGTCCGACCTGCGTCGTTCTCTTGGGATCGTTCTACAAGAAACCAACCTCTTTACGGGAACGGTTATGGAAAACATTCGTTACGGAAATCTGGATGCCACCGACGAGCAGTGTATTGCAGCAGCTAAGCTTGCGGGAGCAGATGATTTCATTACTCGTCTCCCCGACGGATACGATACGATGCTTTCCGGGAACGGCTCGAATCTCTCCCAGGGACAGCGTCAGCTGATTTCCATTGCCCGTGCGGCAGTGGCGGATCCGCCCGTTATGATTCTTGATGAAGCAACGTCTTCCATTGATACCCGTACGGAGGCCATCGTTCAACGCGGGATGGATAAATTGATGGAGGGGCGCACCGTATTCGTTATTGCCCACCGACTCTCCACTATTATGAATTCTGACGTTATTATGGTTCTAGATCACGGCCGAATCATCGAACGAGGAAATCACGAGAAGCTATTAGCTGAAAAGGGAACGTATTATCAACTTTATACGGGTGCCTTTGAATTGGAATAAAGGAAAAATTCGGAGAATCGTCTCCGGATTTTTTATTTTAGGAAAGCTGCTTTAATGAAAACCGAAACGTATTTGAAAATTTTTTGTCCGGAAATGTTTTTATGCACATTCGACACATTGCTTTTCCGTGGATTCGGTCGTGCCACAAGAATCGACGCATAACCTTGCGAAGCGACCATAGCTCCCCGTAGCTTCCTGTGACGGCAGGCAATGTCAGAAAATCAGGAATGGATTCCAATGCTTGAAATCCTCGCAAGCGGCATTCCGTAATGGTTCCTTCGTTGTCAGCAGAAACACCGATTTCATTAAAATAATACCTGTTCACATTTTTTGTGTGCTCGTACATTTCGCGTGCGGTCCGTGGAATTTCTCCGTAAAAGGTTTTTCTGGGATTGATTTCTGAAAAATCCTTTTCCTCGATTGATTGATAAAGCTGCTGGAAGCAGTCTGCAGAATACAAGACTTTTACTTTTAATCTTTCGTATTCTTGCGGCGAAAGCGGTAATAATTCTTCTTCAAAAATAACGTCGGAATCGGCGTCGCAAATCGATAGCTCCGATGCTTTCTCTTGTTTTAACAGAAAAGAAAAGTCCTCCGGAAGGGGCTCATTTGACCAGCTGCAATAGCGTTCTATTTCTTCCTTTAACTTTGCTAGAGCCTCTTGTTGCGTTCTTCCTCTGCTGTATGCTCCCGGGTATTCAATGGCGTACAGAAGCGTATCGTTTTCGTTGTGTTCCCAAACGTAATGAATCATAAAATCATCCTTTTATGACAGTTTCAATGTGTAGAAATCGAGCCATCTCGTATTCATAACTCGTTAATGGACGGTAAAGTGCGTCGTAACTGTGGGCAGTCACTGAAATTTGGGGTGAAATTTCAGTAATAATCAAAGTGTGGTAGAAGTGTCCGTCCTTTCTGCCGAGTTGTACAATGTCACCAAGTAGAGCGTTACGAGCTGTTACGACCGTCGCTCTCGGACCGACGATATCCTTCTGCAGTAAAAACTGATAAAGGTATTTTACACTGCTCCACGCGGGAGCACGGTCTGAAAGAGATCGGTAATACCACCCCGAAACCGGAGTGTAATTCATCGTTCCGCTTCCTGCGAACAGACACTGGGAAACAAAATTGGTGCAATCTCCGCCAATGTGCTCAAAATCGTAATATTTTGGGTTACGGTTCATTGCCCATCTTCGTGCGTATTCCACCGCAGCCACACGATCGTATGCTACTCTTCGCATCACATCACTCCTCAAACAACGATATGTTTCGTTTGAAGTGCAGATGCGTAAAAGGTACAACAGAAAAAAGCAGTAAAAAATGCGAAAAACGACAGTGATATGAACGTGTCAAGAAAAATAGAAGGAAATCAGAAGTGATTAGTTTACTAAAAGCGCAAATTATTAATGAACTTATCTATGTGGTTGATCCGCATTTTTCTGCAGAGGGATGCGAACTGTAGATTCAGTTGAAATCTATCGGAACTGTCGTAGCTGCTTTAACAACACAGACGAAATAGGTTTTTGATTTTTAATAACATCTTTCTTTTATTTGAATTATTATATAATGAATAAAAGCCGTTATGAATGCTCCAAATATCGAAAATGCTACCGGATATACTGTCCATATGAAAGTGCCTGCCCACGCAAGAGTGGTTATATCAAAACGGAACCAATACAGAAAGGAAACGAAACACAGAATCAACTGTGGAATCCATATCTTTTTTGTCTTGATATATGACAAACAGCCATAGACTAAAGAATACAGCGGCAAGCCATAAATAATATACAAGTCTCTTAAATTAAATCGTATCATATCACCCTCTCTGCCGGATTCATATAAATCGGCATAAAGAGTTGATAGAAGAAATCCGACAATCATTATTATGCTCAATAAAATACAAAGCCAAAATTTCTTCAAAAAATTCAAAAACCTATTTTTAATAATTAAATCACCAAGTATTCTATTACTTTATCACAAATTTGTAGATTGATGGAATTACGGTAAATTACGTTGAGGATTGTCCGGGAAGCCTCAAGCGGTTGATGGTAGTTGTCTTATCGTTAACATTATAGCACGGGATTTCGAATATGTCAAGGAACAGGTTTTCCTTGGCGAGGCGTGGCATCGTACGAATATTTCATAATTAAAGCATCATCGAGCATGAGTCTTGAGGACAGAGTTAATGGTGTATTGGTGATGCGGAAGAAAGAAATGAGATATTAACAATTATCCAGCAAAGTATTGAGTGGTTGTTAACATTAAAGAATCCTCCATCACCGACATTTGAAGAAAAGCATGGCGATATGCCTGCGGATTCACTGTACATAAATGTTTACCGAAATGACGGGAGAAAGAATAAAGAATTACTGACATCAAACGCGAATTTCGTGTGCTTTGTCGACTATAATCTATCGGGAGAGACAACGCTGCTAAACGGAGGTTTGCCAAAGCTTGCTTGGGACGCTTTACATCACGAAAAGGTAGATAATATGTATATTGCGTGGCGAGAAGCCAAATTTATAACAAGGCATGTGGAGAAGGTGGGGAGAAACGATCCTTGTCCTTGCGGAAGTGGTTTAAAATATAAAAAATGTCACGGACGTACCACATAATGTGTCAGAGTTAGGTTGAATAATGAAAGTTAGTTTGAGGTAAGCTCATAAAGAAAACACACCCCGCTTTTGTACGGCTTCGTACGAAAGCGGGGTGTTGTAATATACTTTGTTGCATTGGATTTTTCTCGGTAGTTTCACTTTTTCGTATATCTTTTTGGCGTTTAGATACGTGCGGATATGTAAGGATGTTTTTCGTAGGACTTTCAAAAATCCATGGATTATGAAAATTTTTCAAAAAAATTGAGGTTTACCCCTTGACTTTTTGGGCCAAAACTCATATTACTTAAATAGAAGCATTTTTAATATGCTGT
>JAGAOB010000070.1 GCA_017623895.1 Clostridia bacterium | reverse complement strand
TTTTCTCCGCCTTTTTTCGTTTTTTTTGCGGTTCAATAACAGCTTTTTCACTTTTTCTTCATATTTTATCCGCCCGCACAAAGAAAAAACGCCTCTCCGTCCTTGAAAATTTCCTCTGCCCGAAGCAAAAAAACGCAAAGAAGAACGGACGGAAACTACTCCGACCGTTCTGTGGTATTTATTCGGGCATTGAAGAAAAATCATTTTTAGAACACCTAAATATAATCTAAACTATCCTCAATCAAGCCTAATTCTTTTTACGGAATGAAACATACTGTACGAATCGTATCCGTATAAAGAGTGTTCATCAAACTGCACCAGAATACTGCACGTTTCGTCGCTGACCCTTGTCCACAAACCCGTTTGAATGTCGTATCGGTACGTTCCGTTTATCTCGCTGTTTTCCAATGGCCAAAATTTCAAATCTGCCAATTGGCGTGATATGTACAGGTCGTCCTTTCCTGCGGAAATCGCCATAATAACCATATTCTGATCCGCTGTGGTCACGTAAATCCGTTGCATTTCATCCGTTTTATAAGTATACAGATCCAAGCTGTGGCCGCTGATACGCAAGGCGTAATCGGTTGTATACAAGTACGCAACCTCCAGTTGGGATCCTTCTTTGGGCCACGGAATCTCGTTGCTCGTTAATAACCGGGGATCGTTTGGTTTTTCATAGAAAAGTTGATAGATACCTTCCTCGCTCTGATATACAATTCCGTCCTTGTATGAAGCCAACAACTCCCGGAAGGATACCACTGCTTGCGGTTCATCCTCCGTAATTTTAGCCGTGTATAGGGTTGTTTCATCGGTAAAAAATACTTGATCTTCGTAACACCCAACACAAGTTCCCGACCACAATTCCACCAATTCTTCGTCTTCGGTGTTCATGGCATAAATGGTATCCCGGATTTGAACAAGCAGCGTTTCCTCGTCAAGAATAAGAAATCGTTGATAATTGTTCCCGGGGATTACGGCAAAGGTGCGGATCACATTGTTCTTTACAACCCGAACAGCAGTATCATCACCGCTGTCCTCCGTAAAATACAACAGGTTGTTGTGCACATAAAAGAAATCGTCGGCAAAAGACGGAAAAGTAGATTGATTGCGTGCATAAGTGAGGGATAGATTGTCGGAGGTATACAAAATGTGACTGCTCAAAAACCACCAAATCAACAACACGCCGATAACAAGCAATACACCCCATCGGCAAAGACGTTTTATTTTTAACTTTTGCAAATCGTTCCCCTCCTCTCCTAACACGTATAGGTTTTTCTGTTGTCAACTTATAGAATCTCTCCAAGAACCCTTTGGGTTGGTTTTTGGGGGAGTATCAAGTACGGTCTCAGAATCTCTCAAATAGGGCTTTTCCTTTAATATGCGATAACGACCTACTTGGAGCCCTAAAATCTTTGTAATCAACAACGGCACTGCAGCAATGAGACATCCCCAGAATAAGTTTCCCGTTAAGTAAATGGGTAAAAACGCAATAGACAATGGGTATGAGATCAAAGTCTCAAAAGGAGGGGTGTTCTTATAAATTAATGCAAGCAGAACAAACAATGCGTGTCCTGCCACGTGGGACATAATCAAAAGAGTTCCATCGTATTTTTGAAGCCTCGTCAACCGCGCACTTTCTCCCATGGACTGGTAAAAATATATAATCAGGGCTGCAACACTGCCCAGAATCAGGCAAGCCAGTTGACGTTGTCCCCATTCTATCATAGTAAAATTGGAAAGATACATGATAATAAAGGTTGAAATATAGTACAAAAAGGAATACAGCAAAATAACCGCAAAGGATTTCAACGCTCCTAAAAGAAAAGGCCGCAATTTTTCTTTGGTTGCCATAACAAACCTCCCGTTGACGAAGTTCGCATATATTAGAAATAAATTCCATCGTCATTCTTATAACGCCATTATACCACGTTTTTCGCAGGTTGTCAACGGTTATGGGTAAAAAAACGTCCCTCGGAGAAATCCGAGGGACGGATGATTTGTGAAAGCGATTGTGTCGGGATCCGATTGCTGTTTGATCTTAGCGAATGACGTGCTTTTTGGAGATGAAGTTGTAAATGATGCCGACCACAACCACAAGTCCGATCAGACCGAGAAGCACATAGAAGCCTGCTTCCCAGCCCCAGTTATCGGCGATGGCGCCAAGACCGTACATGCTGATGGTGCTGCCCAAATAGCAGAAACCGTTCAGAATACCGGCCAATTTTCCGGAGTTGACATGCTTTTTCAGCTGCAGGGGAACCATACTGACGATGATATTATCAATACCGGACATCAGCGCCGAGATCAACGCAAAGGACACGACCGTAATGAGCATGGCTACCGTGGACCCGGAGAATCCGAAGGTAAACATGATAACCAACCCCATCAGGACGGCGGACATGACGAACATGACCGTACATGCGCCTATGTATTTCTTAACAACATTGTAGACCTTGACGGCAAACACCGTTCCGGGAATCGCAAGCAGAGGCAACAAGAGGGTCAAAAGAATGGACAGCCAGTCCTGAGTGCCGTAAAGAGCATTGAGGATATCAGGGGTCCAGGTGGTAAGACCGTCCTTGACGAAGTTGTTAACAACCGCAAAGAAGGCAAGGATGCAAATGAGAAGCGCAAGCCCCTTCAAGGCAACCTTGGCGCCGGAAGCACCGGTTTCGGACTTTTCTTCCACGACCTTTTCCTGCTTCTCTTCTTCGGCACATTCCCGTCTCAACGCGGGAACAAGACGGTCAAAGCTAAAGAACCAGATAATGGAAATGGTCAACAAAAGGGTAGCCGCAACACAGAAGGACCAACGGTAATCGGCAATTGCGGTAAAGAGAGCGCTGATTCCGTAGATAAGGAAGGTACCGGTGGCGACGGTGGTACCCATAACAACGATTGCCCGATCGATCTTGTCTTTTTTCATAGTTTCGGACAAGAGACGAATCAAAGTGGGCCAAAGGAATGACATCACAATGCCGTTCACCAGCCAAAAATACTTCAACAGAGCGAAGTTCGGGCAGAAACCAACGCAAAGATTCATTGCGCTCGCAATGGCAAGGCAGGTGAAGACCACATACTTAACATTGTACTTTTTGCACAGGATACCGTTGACGATCTGTCCGATCCCGTAGGCAAAAAAGAAACAGGTGGATACCAGACCGGTATCAGCGTTCAGAACATCGAAGGCGTCGCCGATGGGCTTAATGTTTGCGCCATAGCTGAGCTTGCCGATATACGAGCACGTGTACACAATCCAGCACAACAAAAGCAACAGGGTTGATTTACTCAAGCCCGACTTCTTACTCTCGGGTTCTTGAATACTTTGAGAAACCATAAAAATTCCTTCCTTTGGGTGATAGTACACCGTTTTTCTCATGTCTCTATTGACATGGCACAACTTATAGTGTACCAATTCATTGTGTACAATCCGTGTCTTTTTTTAAACTAATTGAGAACAGATTTTATACGAACTTTAATCGTAAGAAAAAAATGTAATCATCGGTTGTAAAAAGAATATCACGCATGCTTTTGTTCTCCGTTATAAAAGAATCGACCAATCTTCATAATCAAGGCGTCCGCTTCCGTGGCAGAGTCGCCCCTCGGACTGTAGGGATTGCAGGGTCTTTTTTACCTGCGGAAGAAGATTTGTGGAAATTTCCAAGGAATGATGTCCCGGGAAGAGGCGTCTGACGGGATACTTCGCAATCTTCTCCACCGATTTCAAATATGCACCGGGATCGGTGGAAGTATAATTGGCATACAAAAGTCCCTTATAAATCAGATCTCCCGTGTACATAAATCCATAGAGCGCATCCCAAAAGCACATATGCCCCGGAGAATGCCCCGGTGTATGCAAAACCTTTATACTTCTGTTGCCCAATTCCAAAACATCGCCGTCCTCAAGCAATCGCGTCGGGATTCCCTGAAAGAGTTCGTACCGCTCCGCATCATATTCTTTGGGAAGATCGCAATTGCCGGCCAACATTTTTTGAATCGCAGCCTTGGGCAACGGAAATTCACCCTGCAACCAAGGCAATTCTGCCGAATGAGCATACCATTCGGAAAAATATTGATGTCCGCCGATGTGATCCCAATGCACATGGGTCGCCACAGCCGCAAGGGGCTTATCCGTCAGCTGAAGAACCTGCTCATAGATATTGCAAACACCAAGGCCGCTATCGATCAGCAATGTCTTTTCCTCCCCCAAAAGAAGATAACAATGGGTTTCTTCGGGGTGACGATATTCACTTATGGCATAGGTGAAATCGTTGATTTTATCTATGGTAAACCAATTTTCAGCCATAATCAGCCATTCCTCTCGGTTTTCTTCTTCCACGCAAGCCAATCCTTATCAAGCACGGTGGCGTGAGGTTGTGTCATAATCGCATCACACGGGAAGTCTTTACACTCTCCGCAAAAATTCAGTTTCTTTTCTTTCACGCAGTCACGGGAGAAGCAATCCCCCGCAGTGTGTTCTTCTTCACAACCACGGCAACCGCCATTCCGATATGTGGGACAAGCACCGCAATAAAAGCCGCATTTACCGAGCAATTCTTCCTTCATTTCACTTCTCCCACAAACAACAAATGATTCGTCATGCCAATCAGCTCCGGCTTTTCGCAGATATAAAAATGATAACGGAGATACTGTCGATAGTCCTCCTCACTCATTTCGTTGATCTTTTCTGCCAAAAGCTCGCTTGCTCCATCGGATGCAACCTCATGCAAAAGGTTAATCCCACCATCGACAAGAAGCCGCCGTGCCGCTTCTACCGTATGAAACACAAAGGGAAAGTCATTGAGCTTGAAGGTTTCCTTATCGTAATCACCGTTGCTGAAATAATGAGCATCGTATCCAAACTCGGTGAGAAAAATAAAGTCATTGGAAATAAAGGCAAAAAAGAGCTTGCCCCCATCTTTGCAAACGCGCTTTGCTTCGCTGATACATTTCTGCTTGTCTTCATCCTTTTTTAAATGATAAAGAGGCCCGAACAGAAGAACTATGTCAAAGCTCTTATCCGCATACCGGGAAAGATCCAACGCATTTCCCTGCACAAGATCAATCTTATCTTCAGGGGTCAGTTTCTTTTTAAAAGCGGCGATATTGGCATCCGCAAGCTCAAGCGCCGATACCTCATACCCCTTGCGGGCGAAATAAAGACTGTATTCCCCCGCACCCGCACCGATGTCAAGTATTTTGTCGCCCTGCTTCAGGTATTTTTCTATGTAGCGAACAGTGGTCAGAAATTCAACCCGCGCGGCTTTTGAATGATTGAGCCTTGCATCCTCATTGAAGATGTCATAGGTTCTGTTCACACGTTCACTTTCATTTTCTATTTTTGCAAGTTGTTCAAAGTCCATTTTTACTCCTTTTCAAAAACAAAACGGGTTTTCTACCGCATCCGCACCAAACACCTTCACAGCCATGCGATACATGGCGCGGGCATGGATACGGTCGTGCCAAATGAAGCGGCGGAGCACCTTACGCAGGGACCAAACCTCGCCGTAGCTTCCTGCGACAACCGCATTGCTCAAATAATCGGGCGTCGTCTCCAGCGCATCAAATCCACGCTTGCGGCAGGCGTAAATATCGCCGTCATTGTCGGCGCCCACCCCAATTTCCCCGAAATAATAGGCGTTCACGTTTTTCGTGTGCAAATACATCTCCTCCGCCGAACGGGGAACCGAACCGTAAAAGGTCTCACGCGGCGGATGCGCAGTGGCATTTTTATCGGGAACCGAATGATACAAGCACAAAAAATCCCGAGCAGACTTCAGAGCAAGCGCCTTGAGGATTTCATATTCTTCCGCCGTCAAAGGCTCCTTTTCACTCTCAAAAAGCACATCGGAATCGGCATCGCAGATCTTAAGATCGGATTCTTTCTCCTCCGTAATCTCCACCGAAATCTCCTCGGGCACCGCCTCGCCCCGCCACCGAAGAAAAGAAGCAATCTCCCGAGGCATCTTTGCCATCGCTTCTTCAAGACTCTCGCCGCGGGCATACGCCCCCGCAAAACGGTCGGCATATAGCAAGGTGTCGTTTCCGTTGTGCTCCCAAACGCAATTTACGGTCATATCATTTCTCCAATCTCAGATCAACACAAAGGTTCTTTGCGTATATGTAGCTATCAAAACGCACATCCATATTATACTTTTTGAACTCGGTTTTCTTTTCGACTTCAAAACCGAATTTACGAAGAAGAATATTAGACGGGAGATTATCTACCGCCACTTCTGCAGTCACTTTCTCCGCATCGTTGGCTTTCAGCCAATCGAGAATCAAAGAGAGCGCCTCACTGCCGTAGCCTTGGTTCCATTTGCTTTTATGAATACAGTAACCGATATCATATACCTTCTTTTCTTCATCGGGAAACATACACGCAGAACCGATGCGTTCCTTGGTGTCTACAAACTCGATCACAAGATAATATCCGTATTCGCTTTCACCAAGCGTATCAAGAGCATTTTGAAAAGTTTCATCTACGTATTCCCGTGCAGGATCGCTCAGATACTTTCCGTTTTCTTTGTCAAACCACATTTCCGTAAGGAATGTAAGATCTGACTCTGAATAATTACGCAGACAGATCCGTTTGCCCAGAATTTCCTTTTTTATTTTCATTCTCAATCAGCCCCCTTTTTGCATTTAATATAAAAATGCACTCCGTTCGTTTCCGCTGTTTCCATCCGAAATCCTGCATTTTTACACATCTGCAATACAGATTCAAAACTCTGCTGTCCCATCTTCCCAACGCCATAGGTGGTGTGAATCTTTCGATCCGGCAGCAAAACGTCAACATCAACGCAAAAGGGCTCCGGATAGGCAGAATCGATATTGCAATCCCATATGTGCAATTCACCGTTGGTTTTTAATACTCTTTCCACTTCACCGATTGCTTTTCGCTGATCCGCTTCGTTCATAAACATCAACGTATAAAAGGACGTCACGTTGTCAAAGGTTTCATCGGGAAAGCGAAGATCCGTCGCATCCATCAGCAGTTTTTTAAAACCGTCGGGAGCATCGTCCAATTCCTCTTGACAATTGTCAATGGCCACAACCCGATTCCCATACAATTGCCCGATCACACCCTCGCCGCCACCGCCGATGTCAAGGATGTTCCCGTTCAGTTCCTTTTTTAACGTAATCATTTCTCTTTCCTCTGCATTCATTAGCCTTTTCGTATATTATACCACATCCGCGGCCGACTGTCAACCGATTCCCCAAAAAATCAACCACCCGTTGTCCGCCTCGCATCTCAAAACCATCCTTGACAAATACGCGGCTCTGTGCTATAATATCATTATCATAACACTGATAGGAAGAACGGCACGAGCACAAAGAATTTTGTGTTGAAGAGAACCGAGCTCCTCTTAACAATAAAAATGAAAACCGGAGTTTTTATGGGGCAAAAACAAACGCTCATTGAAGAACTTAAACCTTTGATGAAGGAAAACGGCTATAAAAAACGGGGACAAACTTGGCACAAAGAAAATGAAGATCTCATCATTGTCTTTAACATTCAAAACTCATATTATGACAAAGAAGAGTACTACATCAATTTGGGGATTATCATAAAGGCATTGACCTCAGAAGGAGAAAGCGCCTGTATCACAAATTGTCACATGAGCACTCGTATAGATAAAAAGAATGAAAAAGGTCTCTTGATCCCGGCCGCAACCCTTGTCCGCATCTTGAAATTGTGGGAAGAATGGTATGGAGATATTCGAAGCTTGAGAATTAAAGCGATCGAGGGAAATCTTCCCATTTTCTGTACCGCAGAAGCAAAAACCTTTTTAACCACTGTGCGGTTGGGTTAATTATAGCTTTCAAATAATATTCGGGGTTGCTTTTGAGAGACGGAAGAGATTTTGAATATCAATTCGACATTGCTCTACAAAACACTTTATGAGTATAACTGTATTTCAAAGCTTCCTACACATGTAAAGGTAAAGGCTATTATCAGACATCAAAGAGTTTTTACGATATTGTAGGTTTGCTTAAACACGACAAGATTCGAAAAGAAGCGTAAAAAGAGAAGAGTTAATAGTGAAAAAGCAAAATCGACAAGCTTCTATCGAAGCTTGTCGATTTTTGGTGGAGTCGACGATGTTAAAGACGAACTATTTATCTCTTTGAGAGAAACCTTCTTCGAGGTGTTTTTGTAGTTGAATATGATGATCAAATGGTCATTGTGCTGATATATCAAATTCACAATGCGGAGTCTTTTCGAATTTGTGGTATAATATATTCAGGAATTTTTAAAAACAGGTGAGACTTTTAGTACTCTCAAACGACTAATAAGTGAAAGGGATAGAAAACACCCCTTTCGGAAAGGAGAAAGTCAATGGACAACGGTGCAAGTAGCTACCGCCGTTTCCTTGATGGTGATGACAACGGGTTAGCTGAAATCGTTGGGGATTATAAGGATGGTCTAATTCTTTATTTGAATGGCTATGTCAACAATATTTTCATCGCAGAGGAATTGACGGAAGATACTTTCTTTCGTCTAATAACAAAAAAGCCGAAGTATTCAGGTAAAAGCACATTCAAATCTTGGCTGTACGCTATCGGACGAAACATTGCAGTTGATTATATGAGGCACAATTCTAAAATGCTCAATACTTCCATTGAAGATATGGAGAATTATTTGAGCGAGGAACAAAGTCTTGAAGGATCCTACATAAAGGAAGAAAGAAAAATTGTTGTTCACAAAGCTCTTTCTGAACTTACAACCGATTACAGAACGATTCTTTGGCTCGTGTTCTTTGAAGGGTTTTCCAATAAAGAAGCTGCATTCGTCTTAAAAAAGAATGAACGCCAAATAAAAAATCTCCTTTACCGAGCAAAGCTATCTTTGAAATCAAAACTTGAAAAGAAGGGCTTTATTTATGAAGAATACTAATGAAATGGTAAACAGCCTGCTTGAACGCAGAGAACAATATGAAGCTGAGCAAAAAAGAAAAAGATCCATTATTACCCGTACGGTAACCTCAATGTGTTGTTTGTGTCTTATTGCACTATTAGGGTTTGGTGCGTGGCAAAGTGGACTGTTTAATACAGCGCAGCCCCCTCTAGTTGATGGTGGTAACTCAACTCACCAAGACACGGGCAAAACTGATCCTACAAATCCTAGTAATAATGTGTCGATGGGAATACTGCCGGATGCTCCTATCATTTGGGGAGAAACAAATGGAGAGTCTCAGGATGCGGGCTTTAGTACATGGAATGGCAAAATGATTACTATGCCATTAAACGATGTGTTAACTGATGAAAAGAACAAAAATTGCCTTATTGCAATTGGTGTTAGCTTTGAGCTTGATACTGAATTTGTTTACAAAGGCAAAACAATATCAGAGTATGAAGCGGCGTTAGATGATGCAAGACTGCTTATCGGTAGGCTGGGGGAACTGCTTAAAGCCGGTGATGAATTAAAGTACGGAGAAGCTTTGTATAAAACCGGTACTCCCGATGGCAAAAAATGGGCGAAACAGCTTTATGATGAAACAGTAGAGCGTATCGGCAAAGATGTATTATCGACATATATAGTCGACGGCGAGTTTTTGAAAGATAAGCTCGAGGCCGATATAGCTACGTATCATGCAGACACCAGCCGAAATGTTTGGAATGAAGCTATTGAAGCTTATTATAAGTTTATTGCTATGGAAACCGCTGAGGAATTGAAAGAACGGAACATCAACTGCGAAGTAAAAAAAGGATTGATCGTATACGTGACAGTTGATGAATTTTCGAGTCTTGAAATTGAAAATGCGATGTTCTATTCTTTGGCTCTTAATGAGGATGAAGTGGGAGATCTATCTGTATCGCAAACTGATGATGTTGAATGAACTTAATAAACGGAAGGCGTCGCAGAAATGCGGCGCCTTACAATTTTTTATGGCAGTTGGATTTTATACACGATAGGGTTATGCTTGGAAATAAAAGATAAAGGCGAATCCATCTCCCAAGGGAAATGGGTTCGCCTTTATCTTGTTTGGTGGGCCTTCGGGGACTCGAACCCGGGACCGACCGGTTATGAGCCGGGAGCTCTAACCAACTGAGCTAAAGGCCCTTATTTAATTATGAAAAATGGCTCCGAGTTTGTACCTCGGAGCCATGGTGACCCGTAGGAGAATCGAACTCCTGTCTTCGGCGTGAGAGGCCAACGTCTTGACCGCTTGACTAACGGGCCGTAAAGGGGAATATGAAAAAAGAGAATGTCGGCATCGCCCTATTTTCCCGGGCCGTCTCCAGCCAAGTATTTTCAGCACCCAAGAGCTTAACTACCGTGTTCGGAATGGGAACGGGTGGAACCTCTTCGTCATTGACACCGACTATTCTCTT
>JAGAOB010000069.1 GCA_017623895.1 Clostridia bacterium | reverse complement strand
GGCGATGTACGCGGCGATCTGCTCCTCCGACAACGGCTTAAAAAAGACCTCCGACCGACAAAGTCCCGTCTCCATACGGCCGTCGCAGGCCACCGTCACACCCGTATATACGTGATGCGAGCGCCCCGAAAGAAGGCGAAGCATCTCGGCAGCTTCCCCGTCTCCTCTGGGCTTGCCCAACACAGTCCCGTCCACGGCGACCACCGTGTCTGCGGCAATAACCACGGACAGCGGATTGTTTTTTGCCACGGCAGAGGCCTTCCGCACCGAAAGCTCACAAACGATATCGATGGGGTCGGTCAAATCCGTGCTTTCGTCCACCATAGGAACGATGCTCTGAAAGGACAGCCCGATCTGCTGAAGCAGTGCGAACCGTCGGGGGGAGGAGGATGCGAGAATAAAATCTCTGTTCATAAACTATTTCACCTTACGCTTGGAAAGGGGAATCCTAACCGTAAAACAGGCTCCCTTTCCGATTTCGCTTTTTACTTCAATAACGCCGTCGTGAAGCTTGGTAATTCGCTTGGCAACGGAGAGTCCGATGCCGTTTCCCGAGGCAAGCCCGCCCCGTTCCACGGGCGCTTTGTAATACCGATCGAAGATGTGGATCATATCCCGAGGAGAAATACCCGATCCGTTGTCCGAAACGCCGAGGATCGCACTTTGGGCATCGGCTTCCAGAAAGAGCGTGATCGCGCCTCCTGCAGGAGTATGCTTTAAGGCGTTGTCCAAAAAAATCCCCGCCAGCTGGCGCATCCGATCGGGGTCCAACAAAAGCAACGGAAGCTCATTGCGCACCTCGAAGTGCAACGAGACGCCAGCGGTCCGGGCGGTCTGATGAAAATCGCGGCAGACCGATTGCATCAATTCCGACAAATCCGTCGGAACGGGAGCCATACGGAATCCGTCCTCGGAACGGGTAGCATCCAAAAGATCCGACACCAATTTGGTCATCGCGTCGGTCTGACGAAGAATACGGGCATAATATTCCCCGTATTCCTCTTGATCAACCGCGCCGTCCGCCAAAACCTCCGTGCTCCCACGGATCACCGTGAGGGGAGTCTTCAGCTCGTGGGCAACCTCGGAAAGAATCCGATCCATTGCCTCGGACTCGTCGCGTTTTTCTTCTTTGGATGCTTGATTTTTCTTGAAAATCAAAGAAAAAGCAGCGGCAATGCATCCGACGACAAGAGCAATCCCATCCACCGCGGCAGCGGCAATGACAAGCCCAGAAGTTCCCCGGAAGAAACAGGACAAAACCGACAAAACGGCACCGATGACAAAAAGCATCGGCACCGTCCGTTTCATCCAAAGGAAAATATGTTCAGATCTGCGTCTCATTTAACTTCAAACTTGTATCCGACGCCCCAAACCGTCTTGATATCAAACCCAACGGAATCGTCAATGTCGAGCTTGGTACGGATCCGCTTAATGTGGGTATCCACGGTACGGGTGTCTCCGAAATACTCATATCCCCAAATGTTTTCCAGCAGATGATCCCGTGTGAAAACTCTGCCGGGATTGGTGGCAAAGAGCCACAGAATTTCAATTTCCTTCTTGGTCAGGATCACGGGCTTTCCGTTTACGGAAGCTTCGTAACTGTTCATATCAATGACAAGTCCGGCAACCTCAATCTTTTTGCCCTTTTCGTCTACCGATTCATCAGCGACGCGGCGCAAAACGGTTTTGACCCGCATAAGTACTTCCCGAGGACTGAAGGGCTTAATGACGTAGTCGTCCGCACCGATATCCAACCCGAGAATACGCTCCTGCTCCTCCGCCTTCGCGGAAATAATAATGATAGGAACGTTGGAGGTTTGACGAATTTGCTTGCATACGTCAAATCCGTTGATCTTCGGCATCATCACGTCAAGAAGGATCAGAGACGGATTGCGCTCCTTGAAAAACTTCAACGCCTGCTCCCCGTCATAGGCACAGATATATTGGTAGCCTTCCTTCTGTGCGTAGATTTTCAGCAGATCGACGATTTCTTTATTATCATCGGCGATCAGAATGGTTTTTTCCATGAATTTTATTCCCTCCGGAATTTGTTTTTGTCCGTGTTTGGATTCAGTATAACACACTTTTCACAATTTGTCAAGAAGCAGACAAAATTTGAACAAAAAAAGGAAACATTTTTCAATTTTGAAACATTTTTGTTTCCCCGTCGTCATACTTTTCCCTCCTATTTTTTAAGAAATATTGTAAAACCAAGTCTTTTTTATGGCAGAATTGAAAATTGAAAAAAAATTGCAACAGAGATGTCTCAAACTTGTTACATCAAAAAAATCGTTGGAATTATCACGTTTTTCAAAGGTTCTACAAAAAAATGTCAAATAAAACACGGCAAAAATACCGATAAAATTGCTACAAATCTGTTTCTATTTGCGAAAATCAGGGAGAAAAAATGCCACATTTTCATCGAAAAGAGAACTTTTTGTGAACTATACTGCCTCACCTATTGTCATATCTACACAATTATGGTATAATTGTATATTATATTATTGCGATCTTCAAAAAGGATGGAATATAAAATGAATCGTACGTTTATCAACGAATTATTTGCTTCCCCCGAGGCCTACGCGGAGCAGACGATCAAGGTCTGCGGCTGGGTACGCACCCTGCGGGATTCCAAGGCCTTCGGCTTTATCGAGCTGAACGACGGATCGTACTTCAACGGGGTACAGGTCGTTTTGGAGGAAGCACAGTTGGACAACTATAAAGAAATCGTCAAGCTGAACGTTGGCTCTGCCGTGGAGGTAGAGGGAAAATTCGTTCTGACCCCCGAAATGAAGCAACCCTTTGAGCTTAAGGCGATCACCGTCACCGTGGCAGGAGCGTCTACTCCGGACTATCCCCTGCAAAAGAAGCGTCACTCCCCCGAATTTTTGCGCAGCATTGCTCATTTGCGTCCTCGGACGAATCTTTACTCCGCCGCATTTCGGGTACGTTCCGTTGCAGCTTACGCCATTCATCGGTTCTTTCAGGAAAAGGGCTTCGTCTACGTAAATACCCCAATCATCACGGGAAGCGACTGCGAGGGTGCGGGGGAAATGTTCCGCATTACCACCCTGGATATGGAAAATCTGCCCAAAACCGAGGAAGGAACGGTAGACTACCGTCAGGACTTTTTCGGGAAATCCACAAATCTTACCGTCTCGGGGCAGTTGGAGGCGGAATGCTTTGCGATGGCGTTTGATAAGGTATATACCTTTGGACCCACCTTCCGTGCGGAAAATTCCAATACAGCCCGCCACGCGGCAGAGTTCTGGATGATCGAGCCGGAAATTGCCTTTGCGGATCTGAAGGACGATATGGATCTGGCGGAAGAAATGATCAAGTACGTCATTCGCTACGTAATGGAACAATGCGCCGCCGATCTGGAGTTCTTTAATCTGCGGGTAGATAACGGACTGCTGGAGCGGCTGACCGCATTGGTCAACGCCGATTTCAAGCGGGTCACCTATACCGAAGCGGTAGATCTTTTGATCAACTCCGGACACAAGTTTGATTATCCCGTCGCCTGGGGCTGTGATCTTCAGACCGAGCACGAACGGTATCTGACCGAGGAGATCTTCAAATCCCCCGTATTCCTGACCGATTATCCGAAAGAGATCAAAGCGTTCTATATGCGTCTCAACGACGACGGGAAGACCGTTGCCGCCACGGATCTTTTGGTTCCCGGGGTAGGAGAGATTATCGGCGGAAGCCAGAGAGAGGAACGGTTAGACGTTCTTCTGGCACGGATGAAGGAACTGGGGCTGAACGAGGAAGATTATTGGTGGTACTTGGATCTGCGCCGTTACGGCGGAACGAAGCACGCCGGATTCGGACTCGGCTTTGAGCGCCTGATTATGTATTTGACGGGGATCTCCAACATCCGCGACGCAATCCCCTTCCCCCGTACCGTGGGTACCGCTGAATTTTGATTTTACCATTGACCGCGAAAGGAATAAACTCGTATGATTTCCGATTTTACCAAAGAAGAATGGTCTGCCGTTTATCGGGCGGCGAAGGACGAATATAACACCTATTGTACCGAGGATCTAAATCTGGATATGTCCCGCGGAAAGCCCTCCTCCGATCAGCTGGACGTAACCGAGGATCTTTTAGGCACGTTGAAAACCAGTGCGGACTGCTACGGAGAAGAGGGAGATTACCGCAACTACGGTATTTTGAACGGAATCCCCGAAGCCCGCAGACTGTTTGCAGAGCTTTTTGAGGTAGACGCAGAAAACGTGGTGGTGGGAGGAAACTCCAGCCTGAATATGATGTACGATACCATCGTGACCGCAATGCTTTTCGGCGTTCCCGGCTCGGTTCGCCCCTGGTGCAGAGAGGACAAGGTGCGTTGGCTTTGTCCCGCTCCCGGATACGACCGCCATTTTTCGGTCTGTGAAAGCCTCGGCATCGAAATGATCCCCATTGAAATGAAGGACGACGGCCCCGATATGGATAGGATCGAGGCGATCTGTGCGGAACACAACTGCGTGAAAGGGATGTGGTGCGTTCCCAAATACAGCAACCCCGAAGGGAAAACCTATTCCGACGAGGTGGTCAAGCGCTTGGCGAAGATGAAGGCGGCTCCCGATTTCCGTATTTATTGGGACAACGCGTACATCGTCCACGATCTGACCGACACGCCCGATCACCTGCTGAATCTGTACGACGAATGTGTCAAGGCGGGCAATCCCAATCGGGCGCTGATGTTCACCTCCACCTCCAAGATCTCCTTCCCCGGTGCGGGCGTGGCGGCAATGGCGGCATCCAAGGCGAACATCAAGGCGCTCAACGCCGTAAAAACCTATCAGACTATCGGTCCCGATAAACTGAATCAGTTGCGGCACGTCCGCTATTTCAAAAATAAACAGGGAATTACAGACCATATGAAGCGTCACGCGGAGCATTTGCGTCCTCAATTCGAGCTTGCACTGAAGGAAATGACCACGCAACTGTCCCCCGACGGATACGCCACGTGGACGGTTCCCAACGGAGGATATTTCCTCTCCGTGGACCTGGTAGACGGATGCGCAAAGCGAGTAGAAGAGCTGATGAGCAAGGCGGGAGTAAAGATCACCCCTGCGGGATCGTCCTTCCCCTATCATCACGATCCGAGAGATCGTAATTTGCGGATCGCTCCTACCTATCCTCCGATGGAAGAATTGAAGATCTGCATTAAGCTTCTCTGTGTCTGCATCAAGCTGGCAACGGCAGAGCACTACTTAAAATAACGCAAAAATACGGATTGGAGAGAAAATCTCCAATCCGTGTATCTCTAAAATTTTCCGCGGGTCATCCCCGAAGCAGGAGGCTCCGTCCTGCGGTAAGAGGACAAGATCTCCCTAATTTGATGAGAATCCTCATCGGTAAATAAGAATCGCTGAAATCCCAGATTTCCGATGGGCTTGTCCGCCAACCAGAGGCGATCGGCGTTCCACAATTCGTTGCGGCATCCGAAGCCACAGGTAAGCAGAAAGTCCTTTCCCATTCGGTCGGTGATCCGTTCGTCCCTTCCGTGATCCTGCTTCAGACAGTTGCGAAAGATCATAAAGGGAAGCCGTCCGTAGACGATGATCCCCGTTTTTTCGGTGGTCATATCCCGAAGCTGGGCAGCATTCAATTCAAAGGAAAGCGTGACGTCCTCAAGCCCTTTTTTCAAGAACTCGTCCCGCGTGACGGGATTGTAAACGTTCAATCCGAAATCCCCATGAGGAATCAGACCGTGGGAAAAGCAAAAAGGGACGTGGC
Source organism: Clostridia bacterium (assembly GCA_017623895.1). GTDB lineage: Bacteria > Bacillota > Clostridia > Oscillospirales > UBA644 > RGIG995. The sequence goes on along the minus strand of JAGAOB010000069.1, from coordinate 23,135 downwards.
CTGCATTTCCGCACAGCGTATGGATCACACCCATCTCTTTCCAAGCGGAAATAAGGCGCTCTGCCGGATGCTTTTCATCCTCCCGTAAGATGCGGGGAAGAACGAAGCCCGCCTTGTGGGCGTATCGGAAAACCGTCTCGGAATGATCCTTAACGGCAGTCAGCGGCAACCAGACAAAATCCAGATCCATGTCCTCGGGAATCTCCTGCGGATGCAGAAAAAATCCCTCTCTGCGACCGACCGAAGGAGTCGCCGTCTGATAAACAACGGGAAGATTCTTCCAGGAATGAGAAACCAAACAGCGCATCTGCGTCAGCCGATCCACCAGATCCCGCCGCAACGCCTTTACGGCTGATGCGGGAACGAAGGAATCCTTCGGAAGGTCGGCGACAAAGGAATTCAGATAATACGCCGTATTCCCCAACGCACCGAAGGCTTGACGAATCTCATCCTCCGTGGTGGCGCGGCTTCGGGCGGGAGAAATGGGTAAGGTTCCTTCCGCGGAATAGGAACCGCTGACGACGGTACAACGAATCCGATCCTTCTCTCCAACGAGGGAAACGTCCAATCCGAGACGCGGATATTCCTTGGTTGGGATCTCCACCCGATGCACCGTTTCGCTGCGGGTGCCGAACATAGACGGACCGATACGGTCGGTATAATAGCCGTCGGTAAACCCGTTACGGCTGAACACCCCCGCAAGATACGCCTCTTTTTCGGGAGTATATTCCTCGCCTCGCTTGGCGGCGGCATAAGCGGCAGTGATGGCGGAAACGTATTCGGGAGATTTCATCCGTCCCTCGATCTTCAGAGACGCGATGCCCATTTCCTCCAATTCGTTATAGTATTTCAGCAAGCACAAATCCTTCAGGCTCAGTCGATATCCGCCCTGATAAGGCAATCGGCACGGCTGGGCACATTCCCCGCGGTTGCCCGAGCGACCGCCGATCAGGGAACTCATATAGCATTGCCCGCTGTAACACATACACAGCGCCCCGTGTCCGAAAATTTCCAACTCCAGCGGAGAGCGGGCCGCCATATATTCCAATTCCTTTCGGGAAACCTCCCGAGACAGAACCACCCGTTCAAAGCCCATCTGTTGGGCAAAGAGAATCCCATCCAAATTGTGAACGGTTAATTGCGTGGATGCGTGAAGAGGAATATCGGAGCGCTTTTTCAGCTCTGCGGCAAGCCCTATGTCCTGAACGATCAGCGCGTCGATTCCTGCGGAAATCAGCTTTTCCGCCGTCGCAAGAGCCGACGGAAGCTCCCGCTGTGAAACCAGGGTATTCAGCGTCCCGTGACACGAAACGCCCCGTTGATGACAATAACGGATCTGTTCCTCCAATACGTCATCGGAAAAATTAGCGGCGCTCATACGAGCGTTAAAGGACGACGCTCCGAAATAGACGGCGTCCGCCCCCGAGCAAACGGCGGCGTGCAACGCTTCGGGAGAGCCTGCGGGAGAAAGAATCTCCATATACGGTTACTCCCCGTCCTTCCCTGCCGAAAGGGCCTTCTTCGCCTCGGCAAGCTGTGCCTTAAGGGAAGCGACCTTGGAACGCTGATGCTCCAATTTGTTTTTCAGCCGACGGTTTTCATCGCAAAAATCCATACAGGCAAGAAGAATCGAATTGATCTTCGGAGCTCCTTTATTTCCCTGTTCAAACTGCGAAATACGGCGATTGACCATCTTGACGATGGACGTGGTTTCCGCTTCGGTCTCGCTGGAATAGAGCTTCACGTCAACCCCCGCCACGGTTACGGTATAAATTTTTTCTTCCATAAAGTAATACCTCCTTTGAGGATTCAGGACAAGCGTTACTTTATTATCATACCACATTTCAAAAAAAAATGCAAGAAATATACCGAAACGGATTGAAATACAGAACGTTTCCTTGCATCGTCGGTGCAGACATCATAAAGCCTGACGCTTGAACCATCTGTGCAAATATCGTAAGACTGCCTCTTGCACCGTCGGTGCAGACATCATAGGACCCGAAAGAAAAGAAAGGAATTCAAACAATGGCAACGAAGAAAAGGACCGCTACAAAACCCACCCCGTCGCAAGCCCCCACGGCAAAAAGAACCGTCCCCAAAAAAACGGCAAGCCGTAAGACTTCGACGAAACGGGCCGAAACGAAGACGATGGACAGGGGATTGAAGAATACCCTGTGGGGCATCGTATTTCTTGCCCTTGCACTGCTCAGCTTTTTGAGCTTCTTTGACGGCGTGATCGGCGTTGTGGGAACGGGGTTGCGCATTGCGATGTCTTGGGCGATGGGTGCGACGGCGGCGGGGATCCCCGTGCTGTTTTTACTCCTCGCCATTACCCGCATCGTGGACCGTTACACCGCCGTATCCAAGCAGGGACTGTGTATCATCGGGCTTTACGTAACCGTCTCCGCCCTGTGGTCCGCCATTGCCGTGGATCTGAACGGAATGGCGTTGCCCGAATATCTGTCCGTGCTGGCAACGAAGGGGGTAGAAATGTCGGGAGGCGGAGTTTTGACGGGAATATTCTCCTGGATCTTCCTTTCTCTGTTCAATAAGATCGGGACGATCATCGTCTTTATCGTCGTCATCCTCATTCTTTTAGTCATCATCAGCGGCGTGACCTTCTCCAGCCTGTTTGATCGGACCGAAGAAGACGAAGAGAAATCCGAGCAGCCTGCTCCCGAAACAAAGCCCATCTTCTCCTTTCGTAAGAAAAAGAATTCCGATGTATCCGTTCAAGACGAAGAAGAAGTACCCCGAAAGCGTAAATTTGAAATCCCCACCATCGACGACGACGAAACGTTGACCCCCGCAGACCGCCGCCGTATGCAGGAACAACAACGGCAACGGGAAGCGAAAATGGGGGCTTCCGCGACGGAAGAACCCACAAAAAACGTGGTTCTTTCCTCGGAGCTGATCGATTCCTACCAAACCCCCGCGGAAATTGAAGCAAAGGCACAGGCACTGATGGCGCTGGAACGGGAAGCAAATCAGCCCCGGGAAGAAAAGATTTCCAAGGAGGAAATCCGTGCCGAAGCGGGACAAATGGCAGCAGAGATCAAAAAAGAGGCCGAAAAAGAGATTCCCTACGTCTATCCTCCCCTCAGTCTTTTGACCTACAAGCCCGACGAAAATGCCGCGAAATCAAAGCAGGAGCTTCAGCAAACGGCAAAGAACCTGATGACGGCATTGGAGAATTTCTCCGTGGACACCACCTATTTAGACGCGGTACGGGGACCGACCGTCACCCGCTACGAGCTGCAACCCAACGCAGGGGTTAAGATTTCCAAGATCACCAATCTTGCCGATGATATTGCCCTGCACCTTGCCGCTTCGGGGGTGCGTATTGAGGCTCCTATTCCGGGACGATCCGCCATCGGAATTGAAATTCCCAATAAAATCTCCAGCGTCGTCTATCTGAAGGAGACCATTTCCAGCGACGCATTCCGTTCCCATAAGAGCAACATTGCCGTAGCTTTGGGAAAAGACATTTCGGGACAAAACGTTTGCATCGACTTGGCAAAAATGCCCCACCTTCTTATCGCAGGCTCGACGGGCTCAGGTAAATCGGTGTGCATCAACACCCTTCTGATGAGTATTCTTTACAAATCCTCCCCCGAGCAGGTCAAGCTCATTTTGGTTGACCCGAAGGTTGTGGAATTGAGCGTGTACAACGGAATTCCCCATTTGCTGGTTCCCGTTGTCACCGAGGCAAAGAAGGCCGCCGGCGCCCTGCAGTGGGCGGTCACGGAGATGATGCAGCGATATAAGCTGTTTGCGGAAAAGAACGTACGCAACTTCCAAGGATATAACGAAAAAATTACGGGGGACGAAAAGCCCCTGCCCCAGATCGTCATCGTCATCGACGAGTTGGCGGACCTGATGATGGTCGCTCCCGGAGAAGTGGAGGACGCGATTTGCCGTTTGGCACAAATGGCACGGGCGGCAGGAATGCACCTTGTCATTGCGACTCAGCGCCCCTCGGCAGACGTTTTGACGGGCTTGATCAAGGCAAACGTTCCCTCCCGCATCGCCTTTGCCGTTTCTTCGGGAATCGATTCCCGTATCATCCTGGACCAAACAGGAGCAGAAAAGCTGATCGGACGCGGTGATATGCTCTACAACCCCTTGGGCTGTCCCAAGCCGATGCGGATTCAGGGCTGCTTCGTTTCCGACAAGGAAATCGAAGACGTGGTCTCCTTTATCAAGGAACACACCGCAGGCGAATCCAACGGCGAGGAGCAGTCTCGCATTATGGATGCTATTGAAAGGAATTCCCGCGAATCGGTGAAAGGCAACCGAAAGGGGATTACGGGCTCGATGGGCGGAACCGATGCCGACGGAGACTTCGTTGACGACGGAGACGACGTGCTTCTCCCCCGCGCTGTGGAACTGGTACTGAAGGCAGGAATGGCTTCCACCTCGGGGCTTCAGCGGTCCTTAGGCGTGGGACATTCCCGTGCAGGACGGCTGATGGATCAGATGGATAAGAAGGGATATATCGGTCCCTATCAGGGCAGTAAACCCCGTGACGTATTGATTACAACCGAGCAGTGGAACGAAATTCGCGCCACCCAAGGAGATATTACCGAAGAATGAGTAAAAAATATCCGGGGTTTCTCCCGATCTCTCGCGAAGAAATGTTAGATGAGGGAATCGAGCAATTCGACTATATTCTCGTCACCGGCGACGCCTATGTGGATCATCCCTCCTTTGGCACCGCCATCATCTCCCGTCTTGTGGAATCCTTGGGATATACCGTGGGAATCATCGCCCAGCCCCAATGGAAGACAACAGAGGATTTTACCCGATTCGGGACGCCGAAATACGCGTTTCTGGTCAATTCGGGGAATATTGATTCTATGGTCGCCCATTATACCGTAGCAAGAAACCGACGTCAAGACGACGCATATTCCCCCGGGAAGAAAGCAGGATTGCGTCCCGACCGAGCATTGATCGTCTATTGCAATAAAATTCGGGAGGTCTATAAGGACGTCCCTATCGTGATCGGAGGGCTGGAGGCATCCTTGCGCCGCTTTGCCCATTACGATTATTGGCAGAACGAGGTACGTCGTTCCATTTTGGAGGATACGTCGGCCAATCTTTTGTCCTTCGGGATGGGAGAGCGTTCTATGACCGAAATCGTCACCCGCCTTGCTGCAGGAGAACCGATCCGCGATCTTACGAACATCCCCGGGACCTGCTATATTACTCACGAATTGCCGGATTGTGCGGTGGTCTGTCCTTCCTTTGAGGAAGTACGCAAGGACAAAGCCGCCTACGCCCGAGCAACGAAGATGCAATACGACGAGCAAGACCCCTACAAAGGACACGTTCTGGCACAGGGACACTCCAAGCGGTGGCTGATTCAAAATCCTACCTCGGAACCCCTGGAACGGGAGGGCTTGGATCGGGTCTACGAGTTTCCTTATACCCGCAAATATCACCCGATTTATGAGCGTATGGGCGGGGTCCCCGCTATTTTGGAGGTGGAAAATTCCATCATCCAGAATCGGGGGTGCTTTGGCGGATGTAATTTTTGTGCCATCACCTTCCATCAAGGACGTGCGGTAACCTCTCGGAGCAAGGATTCCATCGTAAAAGAGGCAGTAAGGATTACCGAATCCCCCAATTTCAAGGGATACATCCACGACGTGGGCGGTCCTACCGCGAACTTCCGATTTGCTTCCTGCAATAAAAAGTCGATGTGCAAGGACCGAAAATGTCTCGCCCCCGAGCCCTGCAAGGCGCTGCAGGTGTCCCACTCGGAATACTTGGATATTCTCCGAACCCTGCGAAAGCTTCCCAAGGTAAAAAAGGTCTTCGTGCGTTCGGGAATCCGCTACGATTATCTGATGCTGGACAAGGACGATTCTTTCTTTCGTGACCTGATTCAGCACCACGTCAGCGGACAGCTGAAGGTCGCTCCCGAGCATTGCTCCGACCGCGTACTGAAATATATGGGAAAACCCCCGTTCCGCTATTACAAGGCGTTTACGGACAAATATCAAAGGCTGAACAAGGAATACGAAAAAAATCAATTCCTGGTTCCCTATCTGATGTCTTCCCACCCCGGTTGCACGCTGAAGGATGCTATTGAATTGGCATTGTATCTGAAGAAGATCAATTATCACCCCGAGCAGGTGCAGGACTTCTATCCCACCCCCGGGACCGTTTCTACCTGTATGTTCTACACGGGGCTCGACCCCTTCACGATGACCCCCGTCTACGTTCCGAGGACATCCAAAGAAAAGGCGTATCAGCGAGCACTGCTCCAATACCATATGCCCCAAAACCGCGGTCTTGTCCGCGAAGCCCTCCTCAAGGCCGGTCGCGCCGACCTGATTCGGGTGCTGAAATAAAAATACACCACTGCATTCCTTAATGGATGCAGTGGTTTTTTCTGTATAAAAAAGCCGACGCAAACTGCGTCGGCTTGGTCCGAGCGGCGGGAGTCGAACCCACGGCCTCTTGAACCCCATTCAAGCGCGCTACCAAACTGCGCTACGCCCGGATGTCTCTTTTTGAGACTTAAGTATTATAGCATACTTTTTCATAATTTGCAAGAGCAAATGAGAACATTTTACAATTATTTCGCATTTAACTTGACAGAAGTCAACAAAGTATGGTATACTCTATAAGTATGAAGATTATTTTCCGAAAACGGAGTGTTTATATGGAAGAAATTAAGACCTGTTTGTTGCTGGGTGTGTCCGACCGAGGGGATGCGGAGGCATCGATGGCGGAGCTGGAGCAGTTGGCACAAACGGCGGGGCTGGAGGTTCAAGGAGTTTTACTGCAGCAACGGACGAAGCCCGACAACGCCACCTATATCGGGGCAGGAAAAACCGAAGAGATGCGGGAATTTATCGAGCATCACGAAATTGATCTCGTCATCGCCAACGGCGAATTGACGGCGGGTCAGATTCGAAATCTGGAGGATCGGCTGGATGCGGCGGTGATTGACCGTACGATGTTGATTTTGGATATTTTCGCGCAACGCGCACGCTCCGCCGAGGGACGACTTCAGGTAGAGCTGGCACAATTAAAATACCGTCTTCCCCGCCTTGCAGGGTTAGGGGAAAGCCTTTCCCGATTGGGAGGCGGAATCGGAACCCGCGGTCCCGGAGAAACAAAACTGGAAACCGACCGACGGCACATCCGCAGACGGATCAAGGCGTTGGAGCACGCCTTAGGAGACGTAAAGCAACGCCGTCAGACCACCCGTCGGGGGCGGCTGCGGGGAGGAAATGCAACGGCGGCGCTGGTAGGATACACCAACGCGGGAAAATCCACCCTGCTCAACCGTCTGTGCGGAAGCGAGGTTTACGCCGAAGATCAATTGTTCGCAACGCTGGATCCCACCGTCCGAAAAATGCAGGGAGTCAAGGGACGGGAAATTTTGCTCTCGGATACCGTCGGATTTTTGCGGGATCTGCCCCATACGCTCATCGATGCCTTTCGATCCACCTTAGAGGAATCCCTATCGGCAGATCTGCTGTTGCTGGTAGTGGACGCAGCGGATAAAGAGGCAGAGGCTCGCTTGCAGGTGGTACGGGATCTGCTTCATTCCTTGGAAGCGGATCAAAAGCCGATCTTCTTGATTTTGAATAAGACCGACTGTGAAAATCTTGATCTTACCCCGTTTTATACCATCGCGTCGAAAGAAAAAATGAAGGTCTTCCCCATTTCGGCAAAAACGGGAATGGGCTGTGAGGAGCTGAAGACCGCCCTGCTGCGCCACTTTGCGGGAGAATGGGAAAAAACCGTTCTCGTGCCTTACGGAGACGGGGCGGCGTTGGCGGCTTTGTATCGGGATAAGGTTATCCTGCGACGGGAAGAAACCGACGAGGGGATCAAAATCACCTACGCCGCAGAAAAATGATCCGAAATACCAAAACGAAATCAATAAAAGACGGTATCTCCTTGTCGAGTGATACCGTCTTCTTTTCGATTTATTGCATCGTTTTTGCACGACAATCGTCACAAAGAATCCGAAGGGTAAGGTCGTAGGATTCTACGGGAGACCCCAAAATCTGCTGTAGATGCTCCGTCAGATCGGGGATGGGCGCGTCGGACACCTCGCCGCAATGGGGACAAAGGCAATGGTGATGCGGAGAAACGGTCTTGTCAAAATGATCGGGCTGACCTGCCATTTCGATCCGCAGGATCTCTCCCGCGTCGCTCATCAATCCAAGATTGCGGTAAACCGTTCCCATTGCAATGGAGGGAAGAATCTGCTTCGCCTCAAGATAAATCTGCTCTGCCGTCATGTGACGCATAGAATTTCGGATCACGTCAAAAATGATCCTGCGTTGCTGTGTCATAGGCGACTTCCTTTCCAAAAAATCTGCGATTAAGAATAATTCCTATTTTCTATATTATATCACATATGCTTTGGATTGTCAAGAGGGAATTTATAGTTTCACAACAATCGGATGATAACCCGAAATCTCTGCAAATTTTGTTTTTGATAAAACACTGATTAAAATTGCAAAAAAAAGAACCGCCTTAAATGAATGGAGCCAATCTCCAAACATTAGCGCTTCTCTCGAAAAGCATCCACTACGCCGTGAAAACGGTGGCAGAAGTTTGTCAAGGACACTTTCGCCCCGGCTACTGAAGCTACGCGCTAATCGAGGGAAACCTACGTCTCCCCGCTACACGATTGAATCAGCAACCCATAAAAGCAACCCCTGCGATACCCGACAAACGGGGTACTTCAAGCTGCAGAGGCCGCTTTCGCTCAGATTACGGAAACCCGAGGCTATTACACAAACACCCCAGCGAGTCAGTAACCTTAAGGCAGTCCATAGCTTTGGACACATCCCAACGTGGTTTTATTACAGCATAAATCCCGAAAATTGTCAAGAGTCGGAAATAAAAAATCCCTTCGTCGAACAAGATTCAAAGCCTTGTGTCACACCCATCAGAAAACATAATTTATAATTTCAAGATCCGTTCCACAATGTTTTCCTCGAGGTGAGAGAAGGGAACGGGCGGAGACGGAGGTGCTGGGTGATCCGTCAGCGGGCGCTCAAACAGGGCAACGTCACACCATTGTCCGCATTTGTATCCGCACTTTTTCTGCAATCCCGCCATACGAAATCCGAAGCGGTAATGCAATTTTTCACTTTCAGGGTTTGGATAACAAAGAACGGAACACGCATTGCGGTATCCCTGCATCCGCAACAGATCCAAAAGAGCGGCGTAAAGATGGGTTCCGATTCCGTTTCCGTGATACCCCTGCCGAACGTAGACCGACAACTCCGCAGTCCACCGAAATCCGCCCCGCGGACGGTAGGAGGACGCGTAGGCGTAGCCGATGATATTTCCCTCCGACTCTGCCACAAGATAGGGAAAATTCGACAGGATTCCATCCACCCGACGGCGGAACTCCTCAGCCGTAGGGACGATGGTTTCAAAGGTGACGGTCGTGGATTCCACGTAGGGACGGTAAATTGAAAGAATCGCCTCCGAATCCTCGGGGGTTGCGACGCGATACGTAACGTTTCCCAGCATAAAGACACCTCTCTTTCTATCTTCCATTATAATACAAAAGCCGACAGTTGTCAAGAATTTTTACAAAAAAGTACTTTCGTAAAGAGAAATGCCGATTCGTGAGAGATCCACACGAGTCGGCATCGTTTTTATTTAATCGTTTCCGTTCTTTTTACAACACTTTGAGATCCATTCGCAAAGAAAATAATACAGCGGAACGGTAAGGAAAATGATCCACGCGGGGTGCCACCATCCGTAGCAGAGCCCCAAGATACAATAAAGCAACGTGATTGCCACGGGATAGGCAAAGCTGTCGGCCTTTTTGCAGAATACGGATTCCACCAGGGAGTAATATATGGGGATCGTCAAAAATACAAGCCAACCCCACGCCCAGCCGCCGCAGACGTTCCAAAATCCGAATCCAAGGTATGCAATGAGGGTTAGGACCGGAAACGGGAATGCAGAAAAAAACCGATGGGCGGGAGATTTTTTGGAGGAATCGTCCGAGTCGGAGGAAAATTTGAATTCCGCCCGAATGCCGTGCTCGTCCTCGCCGTCGTTTTCGGGGTCTTTTCCTTCTTCTACGTAGATGTGGCTGCCGTTGATCACAACCTTTTTCTTGCCCTTTTCCACCACGATGGCTCCTGAATGAAATTCCGTGTCGTCTTCGTCGTCTTCTTCGTCGTGGTCTTCTCCGTCTCCGTCATTTACGTGAATATGGCAACCGTTGACAATGACCGTTTTGCCATCCTCCGCCACGGGAACGGGATCTGATTCGGCATTGGACTTAGGCGGCTTTCCCAGGATCAATTCATCCAAGGATACGTCGTAAAGCTTGGCGAGGGCGATAAGGTTATCCGTATCGGGGGAAGCCTCCACCCGTTCCCATTTGGAGACCGCCTGTCGAGAAACACCTATTCTCTCCGCCACGTCTTCCTGGGAAAGATGATGCTTCTTTCGGTATTCCACCAAGCGGGAGGCAATTTCAAGATTCATAGCTTCGCTTTCCTTTCCGTTTTTTATAGCATCATTATACCATAAAACGGGGTTGCACGCCATACATTCAGGATTTCATCCCGCAACCAGGAGTTGCAGACCGATCAATCGGCGTATCCCTTTTCCTTTTTCCATTGCAGAAAGTCCTCGTAGCCTCCTGCATAATCCAAAATCCCGTCGGGACGGATCTCTAAAATACGGTCTGCGACGGTGTTGATCATTTCATAGTCGTGGGTGGTAAACAGCATCCCGCCCTTAAACGCCTTCAAGCCGTCGTTAACGGCAGTGATGGACTCCAGATCCAAATGGTCGGTGGGTTGATCGAGGATCAAAAAGTTACTGCCGAACATCATCATACGGGAGAACATACAACGAACCTTTTCGCCCCCCGAAAGGACGTGAACGGGCTTGTAAACCGAATCCCCCGAAAAGAGCATTCGACCCAAAAATCCACGAAGGTAACTTTCGGTCTGATCCTTGGAATATTGACGCATCCAATCGATAATGCTGTCGTTGCACCCGTCGAAATACGCCGTGTTATCGTGGGGGAAATAGGACGTGGTGATGGACTGACCCCACTTAAATTCCCCGCAATCGGCAGATTCCTCCTCCATCAAAATGCGGAACAGGGACGTGATTGCCAATTCGTTGCCCAATACCGCCGTTTTTTCATTGCGATTCAAGGTAAAGGTGAGATTCTCGAACAAGGGTTGGCCGTTGAGGGATTTGGAAAGCCCTGTAACCTCCAAAACATCCTTCCCCGCTTCGCGGTCGGCCTCGAATCCGATAAACGGATAGCGGCGGGAGGAGGCAGGGATTTCCTCTACCGTCAGCTTTTCCAGAAGCTTGCGGCGGGAGGTGGCTTGACGGGATTTGGACTTGTTTGCAGAAAAGCGGGAAATAAATTCCTGCAATTCCCGAATCTTCTCCTCGTTTTTCTTATTCTGCTGTTTGATGAGGCGCTGCATCAGCTGGGACGATTCATACCAAAATTCGTAGTTGCCCACGTACATTTTGATTCCCGAAAAGTCGATATCCACAATGTTGGTGCACACGTCGTTCAAAAAATGTCGGTCGTGGGAGACCACCAAAACGGTGCCGAAGTAGTCGCTCAAAAAGTCCTCCAGCCACATCACGGCGTCGATATCCAAGCCGTTGGTGGGCTCGTCCAAAAGGATAATATCGGGGTTTCCAAACAGTGCCTGGGCAAGGAGGACCTTGATCTTTTCGCTTTCCTTCAGATCGGACATATTGGAATAAAGCAGATCCTCACACAAACCAAGCCCCTGAATCAGACGGGAGGCATCGGATTCCGCTTCCCAGCCGTTCATTTCCGCAAAAATTCCCTCCAGCTCCGAGGCACGTACGCCGTCCTCGTCGGAAAAATCCTCCTTCATATAAAGAGCGTCCTTTTCCTTCATTACCTCGTACAATCGGGGGTTTCCCATAATAACGGTATCCAGGACGGTATATGCGTCGTAGGCAAAGTGGTCCTGCTTCAATACCGACATACGGGTGTCGGGAGCGATGGAGACCGATCCCGAGGACGGCTCCAATTCGCCGCAAAGAATTCTCAAAAACGTGGATTTTCCCGCACCGTTGGCACCGATAACTCCGTAGCAGTTTCCCGAGGTAAATTGCAGGTCTACGTGCTTAAAAAGCAGCTGACCGCCGAAATTAAAGCTCAAATCGTTTACGCTGATCATATCTGAAACTCCTTAAAATAATCAAAAATTGCTTGCTTGGACGCCGAAAACGAGCCTTGGATCATCGGATCCTTTCCGCCGCCTCTGCCCTGCAAGGCTCCGTTGATCTGATTTGCCCGCAGCGCCAAGCCTGCCCGCGAGGAGGCAATCACGTAGCGGTAGCCCTGAGCGTCGTTCCCTGCAAGGCAAACGAAAACCCCCGTGCATTTCTTCAACCCCTCCAGGGCAACGGCACGCTGGGAATCTCCGTCCGATTCGGACAGAACGAAGCACAAATTCCCCTCTTGAAAGGGAAGGCTTTCCAGCTGAATCAGGGCGTTTTCCTTCCGAAGCCGATCGTATTGACGGCGCAGGTCGGTGTACTCCTTCTGCAATTTTTCCGCCGCGGGGAAAATTTGTCCGCGGGGCGCGGAAAACAGCGCGGAAAGGGATCTTTCATCCTCCCGCAACCCGCGATATTCCTCATAGGCGTCACAGCCGCAACGCACGGTCAGGCGGGTTCCGCCCTTCCATCGAATCGCGTCGACGATGAAAACCCCACCGATCTCCCCCGTTCGATTCACGTGAGGGGCACAGCAGGCACAGACGTCGATCCCGTCCACGGCGACGATGCGAACCGCCTCGGTCAATTCCTTTTTACTGCGGTACTCCATTCGGGACAATTCTTCTTCCGTCGGATAGCGGCAGACAATCTCACGGTTTTCCCAAACCGCCCGATTGGCAAGCGCCTCCAGGTTTTTCACGTCGTCCCAGGTCAACTCGCCACTGTAATCCATCGTCATTTCACGGTGGGAAAGGTGAAATCCTACGTTTTCATACCCAAACAATCGATGCACGATCCCCGAGATTACGTGCTCGCCCGAATGATTCTGCATTCGACGGAACCGCTCATCCCAATCAATACGGCACTCGATCATCGCTCCCGAAGGAACGGGAGCTTGGGTGGAATGATAAATGACACCGTTGCGAATTTGCGTGTCTACAACGCGGGCCTGCCCAATCCATCCCCCATCCCCGTATTGGCCGCCGCCCTCGGGGAAAAAGGCCGTTTGGTCCAAAACCACGTCGTAGCCCCGTTTGGTGGCGGTACATTCGAGTACCGTGGCGGAAAAGGTGCTTCGGTAAGCGTCGGTGTCGTATAATCTTTCGGTCATAAAACCCTCACTTGTTTTTTTCGATCAGATAAAAAAAGGGACAGTCGGGAGCGTTGACGATGCGCAGGCAGGAGGCACTGAACTGCTTGGGCGACAGTGTGGAAATCATTTTTTGCAAAAGCTCCCCCTCCAGCCGCCCTTCCTCGTGTCCGGGATAAACGGCAATCAGCAGTGCCCCCTTGGGGGCGAGCATAGAGATTGCCGTCTCCACCGCCGGCAACGTAGTTTCCCGCAGGGTGGTCACCGACTTGTCCCCGCCGGGAAGAAAGCCCAGATTAAAGATCCCCGCGCAAACGGGAGTCTTAACGTACTCTGCCGCCTTGTGATGGGAGTCGCAGATCAACGTATAATTATCAAAGGGTGCCTCGGCCTTCATCCGCTCCGCGGTACGCGCCACGGCTTGGGGCTGAATATCAAAGGCATAGACGTGACCCGTACTTCCTATCTTTTGGGAAAGCCACAGCGTGTCGTTTCCATTACCCATAGTAAAATCCACCGCCGTGCCGCCCTCGATTACGTGGGATTCCAAAAATTCCTTCTCCGTTTCCCGAAGATTGAGCATTATTTTTTCCCTCCCGTCAGAAACTCCATCGCCCAATGGGCGTCTACCACCTGGGGTGCAGGATCGGGAAATTGAAATTGCGCGGCGGCCTCGGCAAAGGTGCTTTGGGAAACGCTTACCGTCAAATCTCCGTCGGGGCACAGGAACAAAAATCCGTATTCCTCCCCATTAAGGAAAAACAAAACGTCGGTCAGTGTTTTTTTCGGATGAGAGGCGCGAACCTGCTGTACCAGATACAATTTCACGATCTCCACAGTGCGGTCGTCCAATCCTGCGGAAAAAATTTCGATCTTTTCACAAAGACGGGCGGGAGAATTGACGTAGCGGCGTGCCATATCCGAGGACTTTCCAAAGGCGGACAACGCAGACAAAGCCTCGTCCATCGCCCGAAGCTCCTCTTCCCCCGTAACGTTGCAGACGGCAACGGTGTGGGATTGGTTGACCCACAAAAGATAATGATTGAATCGCATCTCCGTGCCGCAATGGGGGCAGCGGAAGGAAAACAGACCTCCGTCGGTAACGTTGATCTCCCGATCCTCGGAGAGGCTGAAATCGACCTGCGTAATTACACGGGCGAAAAATTCCTTTCCGCAGGAGGAGCAGGTTAAGCGTTGCTTCTCGGAACGCATATAAAAACACCCTCTTTTTCACGTCATATTTAATTATTATATCATAAATCGGGGAAAAAAGCAAGGGGCACTTTTTTCGGGACAAAATTATAAAAAAAGAAGAAGAAAATATTGAAATTTTGAGGAAAATACCCATTTGAAATTTTCTTGAAATTATGGTATAATTATTATAAAGGATTTATTGTTTTTCACTGCAAAGGAGAGTGCATTATGTCCGAATTTCAAAAGGGAGAGCACGTTGTTTACAAGAACAACGGAGTCTGCCTGATTGAAGATATTCGCCCTTTGTCCTTCGGAACGTCACAACGGGAATATTACGTTTTGCGCCGTCTGAATCAAGAGGGAACCGTTTACGTCCCCGTAGAAAACAATGAATCCGCACCGAAGCCGCAAAGAATTCCCACGGAAAAAGAAATTCAAGCGTGTATTGATCAAGCAGAGCATTCGGATCTGAAATGGATCGAAAACAGCAAGCTGCGCATCGTAGCGCTGGATAAGCTTCTTGCTTCGGGAGACCGAGCATCGATTTTATGGATCATCAAGATGCTGACCGCAAAGAAGAAGGAGGAAGAGTCACGGAACAAGCGCCTCTGCTCCAACGAAGAACGGATCCTTACCGCAGCGGAAAAGCTGATCACTGAAGAATTTTCCTTTGCATTAAAGCTTCCTCAAGAGCAAGTAATTCCTTACATTCTGAAGCAGATCAAAAAGCAAGGATGATCAGGCACTTCCATTTTTTGCAAAAAAATAAAGGACGAAGAAGCTAAAATTCTTCGTCCTTTTTTTATAATCGCCGCTTTCAATTCCTTATTGCCCGAAGGCAAAGGCAATGCGACTGCAATTCTTTATTGCCCGAAGGCGAAGGCATTGCTGTCTACAATTCCTTATTGTTCACATTCGTAAAGAAAAATCAGTTCCGCGCCCGATGCTTTTTATTTCGTGCCCGTGGAGCCGAAGCCGCCCGCCCCTCGCAAGGTGTCGGACAGATCGTCGGCGAGGGAAAATTCGACCCGCAAAAAGGGAGTCACGACCAGCTGCGCGATGCGCTCTCCTTCGTCGATCCGTTGCTCCTTACCAGAGTGGTTGTGAAGGGAAACCATAATTTCCCCACGGTAATCAGCGTCGATCACCCCCACCTTGTTGGCAGGTGCAAGTCCCCGTTTGGTGGCAAGTCCGCTTCGGGCGTAAATCAACCCTGCGTATCCCTCGGGGATTTCCATTGCGATGCCCGTGTGGATCAGCACCGTTTCCCCTGCCTGCAGGACCGCACCCTCCAACGCATACAGATCTGCCCCTGCGGCGGACGGTGAGCCATAGGTAGGCGCTTGCGCCTTGGGATCGAGTTTTTTGAAACGCACGTTGACAGACATAGGATATATCCCCTCCAAAATCTTATTATTTTCATTATAGCAAAAAATGGAGTTTTTTGCAAGGGAAAATGTATTACGTTTTTGTAAATTAACAAAGAAGAACTCTCGGAATGCTCCGAGAGTTCTTTTGCTCTGATTCAGGCTTCTTCGCTAAAATCCTCTTTGCCTACGCCACAGAGGGGGCAGACGAAATCGTCACCCAGATCCTCAAATTTGGTTCCTGCGGCAATCCCGTTTTCGGGATCCCCCGCTTCTTCATCGTAGACCCAGCCGCAAAGGTTGCAAACGTATTTTTTCATCATAAGTTCCTCCTGATTTTTTTTATTACAGAACCAAGGACGGCGCACTGTAAACTCTTGCCGCCAATTCCTGATTCAGCATATACAAGCCCTTGGGATCTCCGCCGAACAGCTCCATTTTGGAGATCAGGTCGTTGGCGTTGGTTTCTTCCTCGCCCTGTTCTTTGACGAACCAATCCAAAAACTGCATCGTTCGGAAGTCCCGCACATCGTACGCAGCACCGTAAATATCGTTGATCAGAGACGTCACGTATTTTTCGTGCTCCAATCCTGCCTGCAGAACGGACATATGGCTGTCGAAGGTCTTGTCGGGCTTTGCGATCGCCTCCAGGGTTACAGGCATATTTTCGTTTTGCAGATAGGTATAGAACAGCATCGCGTGATCCCGTTCCTCCTGGGCCTGGATCAGATACCAATTGGCAAATCCGTCCAAGGCTGCCGCCTTAAAGTAATTGGAAAAATCCAAGTACAGATAAGCGGAGTAAAACTCCTTGTTGATCTGTTGATTGAGAAGATCGTGCACTTTTTCGTTCATTTTTTTCACACTCCGTATTTTATTCTTTGATTTCTTCAAAATCGGCAACGCCGTGCTTACACAAGGGACAGATATAATCCTCGGGGAGGACGTCGCCCTCGTAGATATATCCGCAGATCTTGCAAACGTATCCCTTTTTGCCGTTGGTTTCGGGCTTGGGCTTTACGTTTTCGTGGTAATATGCGTAGGTCATCGATTCGCGGTCGGACAAGACCCGCGCCTCGGAAACGGAGCACAGGAACATTCCGTGGGTATCCAGATCCAGATACTGCTCCACCTTCAAGGACAAAAAGGAATTGATATAGCGGGGAAGGAATACCAGTCCGTTATCGGAGCGCAACGGCTCGCAGTCGGAAAATTTATCCACATTGCGTCCACTTTGGAAGCCGAAGGTCTCAAACACCTTGAAGGGAGCGTCCACCGTCAGACAGTTGACGTTCATCTTCCCCGTCTGCTTGATGACGTGGTGGGAATAATTCTCCTTGTTAATGGTCACGGCAATGCGGTTGGGGGTGCTGGTGACCTGGGTAACGGTATTGACGATCAGGCCGTTATCTTTTTTTCCGTCGTTGGAGGTGACCACGTAAAGTCCGTAGCCAAGATTAAACAATGCGGACAAGTCGTTCTTGTTTGCGGTGGAATCCTGCTGTGCCAAGTATTCCCGACACAGCTCTTCCACCAGAGAATCCAGCTGAGACAGGCTCTCCTCATTCAGAGAAGAAAGAATTTTGACGATGGTTTCGGGGAAGGTCAAATTCTTACACTTGGAAAGCATTTCCTTCATCACCTTTGCCGCCAGAGGGGCCCAGCTTCCGTTTTCCATCAACGCCACAGTGCGGTTGCTGAAATTCCGTTCGGTCAGATGATTGATAAATTCCCGCATATAGGGGAAAATCTCCGCGTTGTACGTAGTCGTGGCAAGCACGGTTTTCCCGTAGCGGAAGGCATCGCCCACCGCCTGTGCCATATCACAGCGGGCAAGATCGTGAACCACGACCTTGGGACAACCGTTAGCCTTCAGCTTTTCTGCCAAAAGCAGAACCGCCTTTTTCGTATTCCCGTAAACCGAGGTATAGGCGATCACGATGCCTTCTTCCTCGGGCTGATAAGAGGACCACGTATGATAAAGATTCAAATAATATCCCAAATTTTCCGTCAAAACGGGGCCGTGGAGGGGGCAAATAATTTGAATGTCCAAGCCTGCGGCCTTTTTCAAAAGATTCTGCACCTGAACGCCGTATTTTCCCACGATTCCGATAAAATACCGCCGTGCCTCGTCTGCCCAAGGCTCGGAGTGATCCAATGCCCCAAATTTCCCGAATCCGTCCGCGGAAAAGAGGATCTTATCGGTGCTGTCGTAGGTCACGATAACCTCGGGCCAATGGACCATAGGCGCCGTAACGAAGGTCAGCTGATGCTTACCCAGGGAAAGCGTATCCCCCTCTCCCACCACGATCTTCTTTTCCCCAAAATCCTCCCCGAAAAAGCTTTTCATCATCGGGAACGCCTTGGCGGAAGAAACAACCTTAGCGTCGGGATAGGCCTTGACGAAGTTCATAATGTTGGCGGAATGGTCGGGCTCCATATGCTGAATGATCAAATAATCGGGGGTTCTTTTCCCCAAAACGTTCTGCAAATTATCCAACCATTCGTGGGTAAAGGCGGCATCTACCGTGTCGAGAACGGCGATTTTTTCATCGAGAATCACGTAGGAATTGTACGAGATCCCGTTGGGCACGGAATACTGTCCCTCGAACAGATCGACCTTACGGTCGTTTACCCCAATGTATTTCACGTCGTTGGTAATGGTCATATCAAGCACCTCGTCGTATCGTTTTTTTTATTATAACACAAAGGCTGGAAAAATTCAAGAGGGAATAAGATTTTTATCAAAAGCAGCGTTCGGTCTTGCAATCCTTCGTGTCACCGCAGCGGTAGCACAATTCGTTGGCGCATTGCCCGTTCTCGGTCAGATCCACGATATTTTGCACCGTAGTTTCTGCAATGTTCTCCAACGCTTCTTCGGTTAAAAAGGCTTGATGGGAGGTTACGATCACGTTGGGCATCGAAATAAGGCGGGCGAGAGTATCGTCTTCCAGAATATGCCCCGAATTATCTTCAAAAAACAGGTCGGATTCCTCTTCGTAAACGTCCAAGCAAGCCGCGCCCACCTTGCGAGATTTAATCGCAAAAAGCAGTGCCTCCGCATCGACCAAGGCCCCGCGGGAGGTATTGAGGATCACCACGCCCCGCTTGCACTTTTCCAACGCCGCGGCGTCAATAATGTGGTGCGTATCTTCGGTGAGGGGACAGTGCAGGGAAATGATATCGCTTTCGGCAAACAATTCCTCCAAGGGAACGTAGCGCA
Organism: Clostridia bacterium; assembly: GCA_017623895.1. GTDB lineage: Bacteria > Bacillota > Clostridia > Oscillospirales > UBA644 > RGIG995. The sequence goes on along the minus strand of JAGAOB010000069.1, from coordinate 4,018 downwards.
CCGCCTCGTCCGTAATGGGCGCAGGATAGCGATCATAGGCAAGAACTTTCATCCCGAATCCGCGACAAATATCAACGAACACCCGTCCGATCCGTCCCGTTCCGATGACACCAACGGTTTTTCCGTGCAGATCGAACCCCGTCAGCCCCGAAAGACTGAAATTGAAATCCTTGGTGCGGATATACGCCTTATGAATACGGCGAATGGAGGTCAGCAAAAGTGCCATCGTATGCTCCGCCACCGCGTAGGGAGAATACGCAGGAACCCGTACTACGTGGACCTTCCCGTGAGCGTGCTTCATATCCACATTGTTAAAGCCTGCACACCGCAACGCCACAATCCCCACCTTCATCTCCCAAAGGCGGTCGATGACGGCGGCGTTGACTGTATCGTTAACGAAAACGCAGACACCGTCGTATCCGTTTGCCAAATCTACCGTATCCTCGTTCAGCTTTGTTTCAAAATATTTTACCTTGATGCCCTTTTGCTGCGCATAACGGTCAAAGGACGGCTTGTCGTAGGGCTTGGCATCAAAAAATGCAAGTTTCATAGGAATCCTCCTGAACTGTATATGGTAAGCGTCCCCAAGTATTTTACCACAAATCTCTTTGGGAATACGCTCCGTCGAAACCTGATTGATTCGATTCAATAAAAATGCTTATAAAAAGGAGGAAGAGCTCCTCGAAGAAACTCTTCCCCTTTACGAAGAAACGAGAAACACACTTATAGCTTGGAATATCCGTAGCTGTTGACCAGAGCGTCGATCTTTTGACCTGCTTTACAAATAGGACAATCGTGGGTAGGATAGCTCTCATAGCCCTCCAGATCCTTCTCGTCGAAAACAGCTCGAACGGGATAGCCGTCACACTCTGTTAAAAGGGTAAAGATTGCCGAAACCCCTGCAATGCGGCCGCCGTAATACTTCACCGCTTCAATGGCAGCTCTTGCGGAATATCCCGTAGTAACCGACGCACACAGGATCAACACGTTCTTTCCACGAATCATAGGAACCGTGTTTTCACGGAACAGCAACTGACTGCCCGTCGTATGCTCGGGGGTTACCACGTAAATCGTCTGGTGTGCATTCAGGTTGGTAAAGTCTTCCTTGGTCAGTTCATTGGCAAGACACGTTCCGATTACTTCCGTTCCGTCCAAGCAAAGAATGGTATCGACAATGGTACTGTGATTATAGTACGAAACGATTTCCTTTGCTACCGCCTTTGCTTCGGAAAGACGGGTCTTTTGCGTAGTAACGTCAATATAATAATTAATATGGCTATGATTCGTAGCAAAGTGTCCCTTGGAAACTCTCAGAAACAGATTGCGATTTTTGGTGCGAATTTTGAAGGAATTATTGGTTGGCATTTGCATTTACTCCTTTTTTTTCATTATATCATAAGATTGATTCTCTGTCAAGATTATTTTGTAAAAATTTTATCGGGGCGTTGCAACAATTAAAGGCAACGGATTAAAGCGATCGCGATCTTGACCAATAGAATTTTAATATAAAAAAACGGCTAGGGAAATCATTCCCTAGCCCTTGCAATTAGAAAAATACAGCCTTGGCCTGTTCTTTGATTTCTTTCGAGGCTACAAAAGGAATCCTTGTGGTATAGCCATTTTTCGCTGCAACAATTTTCTTGGTAGGCCAATCAAAAATATCTTTATTCCATTCGTTGATGGTATCGTTATAAAGCTCTCTTGCGGCAGTTATTTCTCGCTGCAAATACATATTCTGCTGCATTGCATCGGCAATCTCCCGATGAGCCAAGAGATCAGGATAATTCTCGAAAGCCACATTAATGTCTCTCGACACGGTTTCAAGCTGACCTCCAAGCTCGTTACGCGTAGCATCCGCACCCCCGCCATTTCCGGACCGAAGCCTTGCAATGCTCTCAAAGGTGCTCTTATCAAGATCAATCGCCTTATCCAAAAGCCGAGCACAGTTTTGAAGAACCATTACTCTTTGCTCCAAATAGTTATCTATTTGCGATGCGTTTCTTTGAATTTTTTGTTGCAACTGATCAAAATGCTTTTGAGCATTGATCTTCATAAATAAGAATATAAGTCCGGGCAAAATGCCGCAAACCCATAATATAATTTCAAAAAACTTTGAGCCCGCACCTACTTGCGCAGGGATTTTTTTGACGATAACATTGGTGTCAAGCCCCTCTTCTCTGATCTCAGGATTGAGTTCGTCTAATTGATTTGCCATTTTCGTTTCTCCTTTTCACTAAGAATTAAATATACACAGACCGTTGTGGCGTGCGATAACTGTTTTGTCTCCCGCAATTTCGTCGGTAGAAATATAGAAATTATTCTGTGCCTTCAGAGGAAGATACTCATCCCATTCCACCGGTACGTTATGGAAATGTCCATCACCACCACGAACCGAAACAATATCCACTCGTTTTTCTATATTATATGAATATGCGGTAATACAAGTCTCATCAACGTTATCCTTGGAACGGACAAATGTTGATTTCAAAATCGCCTGCGTTTTCGTTTTCGGATGTACAACATACTTGTGATCCACCGCGTTTGCGAGCACTTCACATTCCTTGAGGGAATACAGTTGTGAATAGTCCGGGATCGGCTTCAGAGAATGAACCGGTCGTTCTTGATACATCGGAATCGCAAAAAGCGGAGCAAAATCAAAATACACGTCCTTAAAAAACTCTATATTCTTTCCAATAAAATTTTCTTGAATAACATCGTAAGAATATGAGGTATAATTCTCAGGCAACAGGTTAATCACCCGGCCCTGACTGTGGTTCGTTATAATTCGGTTTGTTCTCTTGGATTTTATAAAATTAAAATCATCACCGTAACCGATTTTTGAGAGGATTAAAGCGACCATATTGGTTTGAGCAAGGGGGGTAAAAAGCGTTCGGAACTGAATCTCGTTTGTTCGATCCAATGCATCGAAAAGAACTTCAAAATCCGAATTGGACATACTCATAAAATCACGGTTTTCCCTGATTGCCTTATCCGTTTTTTTCTTTAGTTTCTTTTCCCCACGCTTTACCAATCGCTCGATGTCTTTCTCACTCTTACGCTCCAAATGGGAAGCGTCTCGACTAAACGTTAAATCGGGAGCACCTTGGGAACAATAATTCAACACCACCTGCGTTTTATAAAATGGCTTTGGTTTCGTTACCGTGGCGTGGAGAGTCTGCGATTTTGTCCGGGTTCTTAACTTCCCATTTACATCGTGATATCGTTCTTTCCAATGAATCGTTTTATACCCGTGATATGTTTCCATCCCCATCGTATGTATAACTTTGTTTTCAAATAAAAACGGGTTCTCATTATAATTTCCGGCTATTACGTCAATGGTTGACTGTTGATCTTCATTCTGTTCCATAAAATCGTAGTTGATTTTCATATCTGCTTCCTGTTTCACAGAAAAGCAATGATCAAAGGAAATCAGAGGAATTGTAGCTTCAATAATGTTTAAGGCATCTCTATCCGAAAAAAGCTTATTCAAGGGAAGCATTTGATTACTTGCTTCTGCAAGCAATTCGTCAGCCCTTTTATCTGCCTCCTCGATTTCTAATCTTAATTCTCTAATTCTTGGGGTCATTTTTAAGATGACGAGCGGGATCAGCAGAACGGAAATACACATTACCACTCTTAAAAATCTGAACCAATTCAACTTTTTCTTTAGCTTTGCCAAGTTCTTTTTATGGTCGTTGTAAAGCTTAACCGTCTCTCTGTTCTTTTCAATATCAATCCCGGACCGTTGCACAAGATTTTCAAAGCATTTTTGGGTATTTTCAGAATGAAGATTTTTGTATTTATTTTCAAACTCTTCCAACGGATTATAAATTACGGAGTTCATATGCACCTCTCGGATCTTACAAAATACGACACATTATGCACATGAATGTTGCCGCTGTGGTTATGCCCGTCCGGGTGGGTGCAGACAAGGGCCTGGTGGCCGGGAAAATGCTCTTTACAGAATTGTTCCCCCAACGCCTGCGCCCGGTCTACGGTCAGGCCGTTGTCCGGCCCG
>JAGAOB010000068.1 GCA_017623895.1 Clostridia bacterium | reverse complement strand
GCGGAAACGTTGGTCAGATCATCCAGGTCGAGGATCTCGTTCATGGATTCAAATTCGTTCATACTGTTCCGTCCTCCTTATTCTTGAATTTCCGCTTCTTCATCGGAAACGGTACCGTCGTAAAGCAGTTCGTCGGAGTCCCCTTCGGGAACCTCCAGGGAATCTAAGAACGAATCGTCGTCATTGCCGTCGAATTCGTCTTCAAATTCGTTGAAATAGCTGCCCGTATTGGTTCCCGCAACGGGGAGATCGTCGGGAGAGGGCAGTGCCATACGGGCGTCTGCCATATCCTCGTCGTAGTTGGTGGTGATGTCCACCTCTTCGCCGTCCTTGGCAAGGATCTTCACGTCGAGGCAGAGTGCCTGCAGCTCCTTGACGAGGACCTTGAAGGATTCGGGGATTCCGGGCTTGGGGATGTTGTATCCCTTGACGATGGATTCAAAGGTCTTCACGCGGCCGACGGTATCGTCGGACTTGACGGTGAGCATTTCCTGCAGGGTATAGGCGGCACCGTAGGCTTCCAACGCCCAAACTTCCATTTCTCCGAAGCGCTGACCGCCGAATTGAGCTTTACCGCCCAAGGGCTGCTGGGTAACCAGAGAGTAAGGACCAGTGGAGCGAGCGTGGATCTTGTCGTCAACCAGATGGGCCAGCTTCAGGTAATACATCACGCCCACGGTCACGTTGCCTTCGAAGGGCTGACCCGTGCGTCCGTCGTACAAAACAGTCTTGCCGTCGTGATTGTAGCCTGCTTTATCCAAGCACTTGATAATATCTTCTTCGGAAACGCCGTCGAATACGGGAGTCATAATCTTCCATCCCAGCTTGCGGGCGGCCATTCCCAAGTGAACCTCCAGCACCTGACCAATGTTCATACGGGAGGGAACGCCCAAGGGGTTCAATACGATGTCCAGCGGCGTGCCGTCGGGCAGGTAAGGCATATCCTCTTCGGGCAAAATGCGGGAAATAACACCCTTGTTACCGTGGCGGCCTGCCATCTTATCCCCGACGCTGATCTTGCGGCGTTGAGCAATGTAAACGCGAACCACCATATTGGTAGAGGGAGAAAGCTCGTTGGAGTTTTCACGGGTAAAGACCTTGACGTCAACGACGGTACCGTATTCCCCGTGGGGGACCTTCAGAGAGGTATCCCGAACCTCCCGGGACTTCTCACCGAAGATGGCACGCAAAAGACGTTCTTCGGCGGTTTGCTCCGCATCTCCCTTGGGAGAAACGCGGCCCACCAGAATGTCGCCCGAGTGAACCTCCGCGCCGATGCGGATGATTCCCCGTTCGTCCAGGTCTGCCAAAAGGTCCTTGGAAACACCGGGAATATCCGCGGTGATCTCTTCGGGCCCAAGCTTGGTTTCCTTGGCGTCGATTTCGTATTCTTCAATGTGAATGGAAGTATAAATATCTTCCTTGACCAAGCGTTCGTTGAGAAGGACGGCGTCCTCGTAGTTATAGCCTTCCCAGGTCATAAAGCCGATGAGCATATTCCGCCCAAGAGCCAATTCCCCGTTCTGGGTGGAAGGACCGTCGGCAATGACGTCTCCCGCCTCTACGCGGTCGCCCTCGTTGACGATGACCCGCTGATTAAAGCAGGTTCCGTGGTTGGAACGGAGATATTTCACGGTGGGATAGCGGTGAGAGATGCCGTCGTCGCCGAGAATGTAGATCTCGTCGGCATCCACCTTGGTCACCACGCCCGACTGACGGGCAACCACGCAAACGCCCGAGTCTACGGCGGCGCGGTGCTCCATACCCGTTCCCACGAAGGGAGCCTCGGTGCGGATCAGAGGAACGGCCTGACGCTGCATGTTCGCACCCATCAGAGCGCGGACGGCGTCGTCGTGCTCCAAGAAAGGAATCATCGCAGTGGCAATGGAGACCAGCATACGGGGGGTGACGTCCATATAGTCAACCTTTTCCCGTTCTACCTCCAGAATGGCGTCCCGCAGGCGGGCGGCAACCCGCTTGTTTACGAAGCGTCCTTCTTCGTCCAGGGGCTCGTTTGCCTGTGCGACGATGAATCCGTCTTCGGCGTCGGCGGTCATATAGACCACGGAATCCTCCACCACGCCCGTTTCCTTGTTCACGGGACGGTAGGGAGCTTCAATAAAGCCGTATTCGTTGATACGTGCGTAGGTAGACAGATAGGAGATCAACCCGATGTTGGGTCCTTCGGGGGTTTCCACGGGGCACATACGGCCGTAGTGGGTGTAGTGAACGTCGCGGACCTCAAAGCCTGCGCGGTCACGGGTCAAGCCGCCGGGACCGAGGGCAGAAAGACGACGCTTGTGGGTCAATTCCGCCAAGGGGTTGGTCTGATCCATAAATTGAGACAAGGGAGAAGATCCGAAGAATTCCCGGATCGCCGCAGAAACGGGACGGGTATTCAGCAGATTCTGAGGAGTGACCACTTCCGTGTTTTGCATATTCATCTTTTCACGGACGGAGCGCTCCATACGGGCAAAGCCGATGCGCATTTGATTCTGCAAAAGCTCACCCACGGAACGGATGCGGCGGTTGCCCAAATGGTCGATATCGTCGATGGAGCCCACGCCGTGCTGAAGTCCGATGAAATAGTTCACCGAAGCGAAAATGTCCTCGTTGCAGATGGTCAGAGGAATCAGCTCGGGAAGACGAGCGCGGCATTCCTCCGCAAGGGCGGCCTCGTCGTCGCCGCATTTTTCCAGGATTTCCTGAAGAACGGAGAATTTCACCCATTCGTTGACGCCGACCTTGGCTACGTCAAAGGAGACGAAATTCTTCATATCCACCATACCGTTGGAGAAGACGCGAAGCTCGGTCTCGTCGGCAAGCTTCAGGTAGACCTCGCAGACGCCCGCCGCTTCGATGGCTTTTGCAAGCTCAGAAGACACGACAGTTCCGATGTCGGCGATGACTTCTCCCGTCAGGGGAGCCACGACGGGACGGGACAGCTCGTGACCGACGATACGGCCCGAGAGTGCCACCTTTTTATTATATTTGTAGCGACCGACGCGAGTCAAGTCGTAGGTACGCTCGTTAAAGAAGAGATTGTCGATGTGGGCGACGGCGGATTCCACCGTGGCAGGCTCACCGGGACGGAGCTTTTTATACAGCTCCACCAAGGCGGTGGCACGGTTATTGGAAACGTCCTTTTCCAGGGTCGCAAGAATGCTTGCGTCTTCGCCGAAGACTTCCTTGATCTGGGCGTCGGATTCGATGCCGAAGGCACGAATCAGCGTGGTGACGGGGAATTTCTTACCCTTATCCACGCGGACGTAAAGCACGTTGTTGGCGTCGGTCTCATATTCCACCCAAGGACCGCGATTGGGCATAACGGTTCCCGCAAACAGCTTATGGCCCACCTAGTCGGTCTCCAGGGTAAAATAGATACCGGGAGAACGGACCAGCTGGGAAACCACGACGCGTTCCGCACCATTGATCACAAAGGTACCGGTTTCGGTCATCAGGGGGAAATCTCCGAAGAAAATGCTTTGCTCCTGAATTTCTCCCGTTTGATTGTTCGTCAAGCGGCAGGTGACGTGGAGGGGGGAGGCGTAGGTCACGTCCCGTTCCCGACACTCCTCAATGGTGTACTTGGGCTTTTCATCGATCTTATAGTCCACGTAATCCAAACGAATCACGCCCGTGTGGTCTATAATGTTCGAGGAATCCTTCAGAACCGATTTCATTCCCTCTTCCACGAACCAGCGGTAGGAATCCAGCTGGACGTCGATCAGATTGGGAAGCTCGTACTTCTGACTGGGCTTACCGAAGTTCACGCGTTGGCTTTTGCCGAAATTTTCGTAGAATGCGCCGACTTCCTTAGGGTCCAACATCAACGATCATCTCCATTCCAGAATTTTGACTCTTGATTTTTTCTCGATTTTGTGCTATAATAGGGCACGGTAAAATCTTTTCCATCGTTGTGTGTGCCGACGAAAAGGCCCTGAAAAAACAGCGAAAAACCGCACGGTTGTCACGTTTTTTCTGTTTCACCGCAGAAAAAAGGGCATACTCCCATTTTCCTATTATGGCAATATACAATTTTATCATAAATTCAAGGCGTTGTCAAGGTCTTGGGCGGATTTTTTGCACAAAAAATTGTTTTTTGTTAATTGTTACCACTGCGGGGCAATTTTTCCACTCGAAAATCTCCGTTGTGAACAAAAACCATATTTTTCGCGCTTCAAGGAGAAATTTTATGAGGAGATTCCCCAATGAAAATCTGCACGGCGCGGAGTTGACCTCGGGGACCGTGATGGTCCTTTCCTTCTCCGCCGTCATTATGGGCGTCTGCATCTTTATCGGGGTTAAAATGAGCGCCCCAATTCTGTTCTTCGTCGGCCCTGCCATCTTCGGGATCGGCATTTTGCTTTGTCTGCCAAACCTGAAGAATTGGATCGGCGGAAAGATCAAGGAACACCGCATCCGCACGGGCAAGGAACAGCCCGAACAGAAAAAATCCTGGGACCCCAACCACCGCTTTGACGATTAAACCCCAAAATCTTCCTTATTATCATACAGAACATTTTGAGCGATCGCGGGCATCAAACGAAAGGAGATGTCTGAGGAAAGTCCGGGCTCCTACGGGAAAGAATAACGGATAACGTCCGCCGAAGGTGACTTCCGAGATAGTGCAACAGAAAAAAACCGCCGCAAGGTAAGGGTGAAAAGGTGAGGTAAGAGCTCACCGAAGAGGTGGTAACATCTCTTGCCGTGTAAACCTTATTCGGAGCAAGACCGTGATGAAGCTACGCCCCTCGGGGCAGTGCCTCCCGTCGCAGCTTCAGAGGTCGCTTGAGATATGGGGTAACCCATATTCGGGATAGATGATCGCATAAAACAGAACCCGGCTTACGGAAATGTTTTGTATGATAATGGGGAAGATTTCTTACAAAAAGAGGCTGTCGCAATTTTTTGCGACAGCCTCTTTTTATTCTTTTTCAAAACCCACCAAAAGCCCGCCCTGCTCGGCATAATAGCTGGAAAGACCTCGGCAGTGGTCAACGGCAACCGAAACGTGGGGAAAGGCATCGCGCAAAAGCTCCTTCAGCCGAAGTGCCACCCCCTCGTTTCGACAATGAGCGATACACACCTTTCCGCGGGTCAGCCCCGACTCCTTCAACAGCGTAACCAGGGTCTGAAGGGATTTTGCCTCGCCGCGGCATTTGTGAAGGGGTTTCAAGGTTCCGAAGTCGCTTGCCCGCCCCACGATGCGGATGTTCAGAAGCCCCGTGATTTTCGCAACGGCGGGAGAAACTCTACCGTTTGCGGCGAAATTTTTCAGAGATTCCAACATAAAAAAGAGCCCCGTCTGCTTGGAATACCGCGTAATTCTCGTGCAGATCTCATCAAACGGCACACCTTCCCGGACCAGCTCCTGCAGCTTTTCAAGAATCAGCGTCATTTCGGGACCTGCGGAAAGGGAATCCAAAACGAAAACTCTGCGGTCGGGGAATTCCGATTCCACCATTTGCTTTGCGGCACAAGCGGCGTTATAGCTTCCCGAAAGTCCGCTTGTGATAGTAACGCAAAAAACGTCGTCGGCATCCCCAAAGGCTTCCAGCCAATCGGAGGGGTTGGGACAGGAGGTCTTCGACCTTCCCTTATAGGTATCAAAAAATTCCGCCATAGCGTCTGCATCGCAGTCCGCATCGTCGATAAAGTCCCGCTCCGAGGTCAAAATCTTCATCGGGGCAAAGGCAAAATCAACCCCGGAAAGCGCCGTCACGTTGGCGGCAGAGTCAGTCACAATTTTTACGGTTCTCATCAAAAAAAGTCCTTTCTTAACGCGCGCAGACCGAATGGGCGAAAACGCGCAAAGCGCAGGTCCGCAGGCAAGCGCAAAACGCAAAGCGCAGGTCCGCAGGCAAGCGCGAAACGCAAAGCTGAACAAGCACAAAACGCGGGTCCGCAGGTCCGCTCCGCGCGACGAGGGGTTTTACGCGCGGGAACGCAGGTGGCGAAGCAGCGCGATGAAGGCCAAAAGAAAATAGCCGATTCCAAGGGGGAATTGACCTTTCAAAAACAAAATAAGGGGCGCGGTTGCCGCAAAAAGAGAATAAGTAACGATACTGCAGATGCGGTTGGGGCGCAGGCGGACGACGGCGAAGAAAAGCAGGTACAACACCACCAAAATCCAACCCGTCCAGGTTTCGGTCACGGTCCCCAGAAGAACGCCGAAGATCACGGCGATGCATTTTCCGCCGCGGAATCCGTCAAAGGGGGCGACGGCGTGGCCCAACGCAGGAGCGACGACCACGAGCGGAACGAGATCCCCTTCACTTCCCAAGAGCATCGTTGCGGCAAAGGTGGGGGCAAAGCCCTTGAACAGGTCCAAAAGCAGACAGCACGTTCCCATCGGGATGCCGCAGTGAATAAAAACGTTGGACGCCCCGGGATTTCCGTCCTTGCTCAGGGTACAGACATCAATCTGCATTCCCCATTTGGGCACCCATTTGCAAAACAGGATGCTGCCGGACAAAAAGCCCCAAAGCGCAAACAGAAGATGGTAAACTACGTTCATCGTTTCTCCATTCTGTCCGCGATCTGCGCGGCGGCGTTTCGGTTGATTTCCCGCCGTTGGGCGGCACGCATCGCCTCTTGCCGATCGGGGTGTATGAGTAAAAATTCCACGCCGTCGGCGGCCTTTCGGTCGGAGGACGTTGCAAGGGACAGTCCGCGACGGGAGAAGAAGGCGGCGTTACAGCTTTCACAGCCCGGGATCGTTTTCAGATGGATCAACGGGACGCCGGCGACGGCCGCTTCGGTGGAAGATAGCCCTCCCGCCTTGGAGAGAAGCACGTCGGCAGACTTCATATAAAGAAAGACGTCTCGCGTAAACGGGACGACGTGTATCGAGGGACAGGTCTCCCGCAAGGTCTGTGCAAGCTTTTCGTTCCGCCCTACGAGAACGTACGTCTCAAAATCCGTCGCAGATCGGGTGGAAAGGGTACGGCAGAGAGACGCCATCGATTCACATCCGACGCCCCCCGTCATAATCACGACGATTTTTTTGTCGACGGGAAGATTGAGTTGCTTGCGGGCCTCTTGCTGTGATATTTCTTGCCGAAATCGCGGGTCTACGGGGATGCCCGTGGGGTACAGCCGCTCCCCCGCAAGCCCCTTGGCCGCCATCGGTGCCACTAGGTCGGGATGGGGGATAAAGTAGCCGTCTAGCTCCGTTTCCCGAAAAAACGGGATGCAGGTGTAATCGGTCATAATTCCATAAGCAGGAGCGGAGAACCCCTTGCGACGGCGCAACGCCGTCACCGCCTCCATCCCGAACAGATGGGTGCAGAGGATGGCGTCAAAGCCGCCCTTTTCTATGTACCGCTCAATGCGGGAGGCATACACTCCGTTGGCGTAATAAACGGGAGATTTCAGTGGAATATTGCTGACCGCCCGCCCCACGTGGTAGACCAGCCCGAAGGCCTTCGGCGTGTGGCGAATCAGTCCGTTGTAGCAGGAGCAGACGACCTTTTCCGCCCGCTTACTGCGGATTCCGATGGGGTCGGCAATTTCGTATTCCCATCCCCGCGATTCCATTTCCCGCGCCATTGCGCAGGCGGCAGAATTGTGACCGTCTCCCGTATGGCAGGTTAAAATCAAAACTTTCACGGCGTCACCCCCGACGGAATAACTTACGGAAGATCATCATCGTCCCGTATGCCGTTCCCACGAAAATAAAAAACAAAGAGTATAAAAATCGCATACTATCACCTCAAATTGCGGATAACAAAAAGCACGAAAATCGTTTGCGCCTCAAATTACGGAAAAGGCGTGCTGGAAACGCTTGCGCTGCCTAAATAAAAAGTCAAATTACGTAAAACAAGATGCAAATGAATTGCAAAATGCTTCCCAGCACCACGAAAATGTGGAAGACCGAATGAATATAGCGACATTTTTTTCCAAAGCCGTAGAAGACGGCGCCCACGGTGTAGGCGATACCTCCCGCCAAGAGCCACAAAAGTCCCTCCACGGGGATGGCAAGGAAGGTAGGCTTTGCCGCAAGAACCACGCACCATCCCATTCCGATATAGCATACCATAGCAAATTTACTGTACTTTTTCAAATCAATGGCGGTGAACACCGTTCCCAGCGTTCCAAAGCCCCAAACCAAGGCAAACAGCCCCCACGCCGCCACGGGAGACACGAGACGAATGGCACAAAGAAGCAGAGGGGTATAGGTTCCCGCGATCAAAAAGTAAATAGTACAATGATCCAGAACCTGCATTACCTTTTTGGGCATTTCTGCCTTCAGTCCGTGGTATACGCTGGACATCGTGTACAGAAGGATCATCGTGCCGCCGTACACGGCGCAGGAAACCACGCCCCATACGTTTCCCTTCAACGCAGCCACCAACACGCTGACCACCAGCGCAATAATTCCGAAGCCGCCCCCGACGATGTGGGTGACCATATTAAAGATTTCTTCTCCGCGGGTATAGTCGGGCAAGGTCCGATCCCGTAATTTCGTTCTCGTCATATCTGATTCCTTCCAAAAAAACGTTTTGTGTGTTCGAGTGTTACAAGTATACCCCAACTTTTTCGCAAAATCAACCTACTGCGAAAAATTTCCCCTCGCCTCTGAAAAGCGCCTTGGGTAGAGAGACAAAAAAATCGCTCTACCGTCGATTCTACTGACGGTAGAGCGAGAAAAAATCGTTGATTTTACAGCTTTTTTGATTTGCTCCCAAGAATATGCTTATCGGATGCCGTATTTTTCGATGATGTAATCCATATCCTTGTCTCCGCGGCCCGAAAGGTTGATCAGTACCGATCCCTTGCCCATTTCCTTGGCAAGCTTGATTCCGTACGCCACGGCGTGGGACGATTCGATGGCAGGGATGATCCCCTCCATTCGGGACAGCTCAAAGAAGGAGTCGATGGTATCCTCGTCGTTGACCACATCGTATTTGACTCTGCCCAAGGTGTGCAGGAAGGCGTGCTCGGGGCCGGACGAGGGATAATCCAAGCCGCTTGCTACGGAATAAACGGGGGCAGGATCTCCGTTTTCGTCCTTGAGCATAATGGAATTAAAGCCGTGCATCACGCCCTCGGAGCCATATTGCAGGGACGCGGCGTGGTCTCCCATTTTGGGACCTCTCCCCAAGGGCTCGATTCCGTAAATATCCACGGGGTCGTTCAAAAAGCCCGCAAAGAATCCGGCGGCGTTCGACCCTCCGCCCACACAGGCAACCACGGCGTCGGGAAGATGTCCCGTCATTTCGGTGAATTGCTCCCGCGCCTCGATTCCCACCACGCTCTGGAAATCCCGAACCATCATCGGGAAGGGATGGGGACCCACCACCGAGCCGATACAATAAATACAGTCCTTATATTCCTTGGAGTAGGCGTCAAAGGCAGCGTCGACGGCTTCCTTCAGCGTCTGCAGGCCGTGGGTGACCTCCACCACGTTTGCGCCCAGAATTTTCATCCGCGCCACATTGGGGGCTTGCTTTTTGATGTCTACGGTGCCCATATAAATATCACATTCCAAGCCGAAATAGGCGGCGGCGGTTGCCAGAGCAACCCCGTGTTGTCCCGCGCCCGTCTCGGCGATGACCTTCTTTTTGCCCATATATTTGGCAAGAAGAGCCTCACCCATACAGTGGTTCAGCTTGTGTGCCCCCGTATGGTTCAGATCCTCCCGCTTCACGTAGAGCTGTACGTTGCCCAGCTTGTTGCTGAGCCGTTCCAGGTGAGATACGGGGGTGGGTCTGCCCTGAAATTCCTTGCGGATGCGCCGCAGCTCGCTGATGAACTGGCGGGACTGGGCGATGGTCTGATAGGCCTCGTCGATCTCCTGCATCGCTTTTTTCAGGTTGTCGGGGATATACGCTCCGCCGTAGGGTCCGAAATATCCCTTTTCGTCGGGATAATGCTTGAAATAAGTATCAAAATCAATGCCGTTATAAATCATTTTATACGCTCCTTTTTCTTTCGATCGGTTGACAAAGACGGGGGGGGGCTCGCTTCGACCCGATCTCACCATCGCAGGGTAAAAATCACAAGCACGAAAATTCTTCCTTTCAATAAAAAGCTTCCAAGCATACACTTGGACTCGAAAGAGCAAAGCACCGATACGTCCGTATCGTTTTTTTCGCATACCAACATATGCTCCGCCTTTTTACGGGTGCGGATCCCGTCGACTGCTACTGACGGCTTTGCCGCGTTCGGTCGCCCTCCTGAGGCCATTCTCCCAATCTTTCCCTGCCGCAATCCCACCGCCTGCGACTCTCTTTGAGCTTCCGAAAGGGGTACTCTTCTCAATCATCGGTTTGAAATCTTCAATTTTCTGTATTATAGCACAAGTTTTTCCCTTTGTCAAGAGGGGAAAACGGGGTAATTCACGGAAGCTTATTCAAAGCGCACCTTGAAGTGGCAGGGAAGCCCGCCGCGTCTGGGGATTTCCAACTCTCCCGCGATCAACGGAGCGATCTGACGGAGCAATTCGTCCGAGACGTCGCATCCGTTGGGAGAAATATGCTCCAGGGGAACGTATTTGGTCTTGTTTGCCACCTGCGCAACGGGAACATCCCCGAAACGAACGGAATACGCGGGGTCATCGTTGCGAAGATAGGTGATCATAACCCCCGTCTTGCCCTCAAAGACCGCCTTGACTGCGGCTTTCCCCAGCAAGACCGATTCGGAAATATCCGTGGCGGACAAGCAATGGGAGGCGCAGCGCTGGGGAACGTTTAATTCCACGGAACGGGATTTGCACCCCAATTCCGCCTTCACCAGCTCACAGAGTCTGTGGGCAGCGCCCGACAGCAGGGTGTGGCCGAACACGTCCTTCTTTCCGTTGGGATCCGATCCGTACAGAGTGCCGTCAGAGGTGTGGATTCCCTCGGAAACCGCCACCACCAAGGTGGTCCTTTCCCGAAACTTTCGACGGAGGTCCTCCAAAAAGCGGTCGCTGTCGAAATCCACCTCGGGCAAATAGATCAAATCGGCGCAATCCTCTCCGTACAGACGGGGGATTCCCGCGGCAGCGGTCAACCAGCCCGCATCCCGCCCCATAATCTCTACGATGGTCACCGACGGATCTGAATACACGGCGCAGTCGCAGGCGATCTCCTGAACGGTGGTCGCCACGTATTTTGCCGCAGACCCAAATCCCGGGGTGTGATCGGTGAAGGGCAGGTCGTTGTCGATGGTCTTCGGCACGCCGACCACCCGCAGATCGCTTCCGAGCTCTGCCGCCTTGCGGGAAAGCTTTTCCACCGTATCCATCGAATCGTTTCCGCCGATATAGAAAAATACGCCGATCCCGTATTTGGCAAACACCGCAAAAATCTGATCGTACATCGGATCGGAAAGATCCTTGGGCAGCTTTACGCGGCAGGATCCCAACGCCGCAGAGGGAGTCGTCTCCAAAGCGTAGGCCTGTTCTTCGGTGGCAAGCTGCTCGTTGAGGGGGACCAGCGTTTCGTTCAAAATACCCTTCACGCCGTTGCGGGCACCGTAATAAACGGCGTCGGGATAGTACTCCCGACATCCCTTGACGATTCCCGAAAGGGTGGCATTGATGGCGACGGTGGGACCGCCCGACTGTCCGATCAAAATATTATTTCCCATAAGTAATTTGTTGCTCCTTTGATTTTACAAAAACCGTTTTTCGGGGAAGTTCACCTTTGCATCCCGCAAAGAATCAATGTGCTCCAGGGCGATGCCCGTGCCCTTAACCACGCAGCACTCCGCATCCTGCTCCGTATGAACGGGGATTCCCACGCGGGAAGAGATCATCTGATCGAAGCCGTAGATCAGTCCACCGCCCCCCGTCAGGCTGATGCCGCTTTCAGCGATGTCCGAGAGAAGCTCGGGCGCCGTCCGCGCCAACACGTCGTGCACGGCCTCCACGATGCTCTTTGCAGGCTCCAAAAGCGCCGCCATAACCTCGGTCGAGGAGATCGTGATCTCTTTGGGTAGCCCCGAAGCGACACACCGTCCGCGGACGGTCATCGTCAAGGGCTCGGGACGGGGAGAAAGACAGCCGATCTTGATCTTAATGTCCTCTGCCGTCCGCTGCCCGATAATGGCGTTGTGCTCCTTTCGTACGTAGCGCACGATGGCGTCGTCAAATTTATCACCGCCGCATTTCACCGACTCGGAAACCACGACGTCGTTGAGGGAGATGACCGCCACGTCGGCGGTTCCTCCACCAATGTCGATGACCATCACCCCGCGGGGCTTGGAAATATCAATTCCCGCCCCCAGCGCCGCCGCCATAGGCTCCTCGATCAGCTCCACCCAGCGGGCCCCCGCGTAACGGGTAGCGTCCCGAACCGCCCGCTCCTCCACCTCGTTGATGCGAGAGGGAACGCAGACGATCACGTTGGGCTTGATCAGAGAACGTCCGTTGGCCTTGCGGATAAAATATTTGAGCATTTTTTCGGTGGTTTCGTAATCGGAAATGACCCCGTCCTGCAAGGGGCGGAGGGTCACGATGTTGTCGGGGGTTCGTCCCAGCATATCCAAGGCTTCCTGCCCCACCTTCAGAACCCTGCCCGTATCACGGTCCAGGGAAACCACGGAGGGCTCCCGCAGTACGATCCCCTTTCCTTTCACGTAGATCAACACCGTGGCCGTGCCAAGGTCGATCCCGATATCCTTCGTAAAAAATCCCATACGTCTCGATTCTCCTAATTCCGTTGCGGTGCGTCGTTATGTGTCATATTCTTTATTATATAATATTTCGCTTGGGTTGTCAAGAGCAGGGGGGGAAGGATTTTTTCAGAAAGAATTGCATAATATTCAATTTTCTGCATAAATAGTCATTTTTTTGAATTTTCTGTGAAAACTCCCCCAGATTTCTTGACAAATCCATCGCTTATGATATAATAGGTTTATTATATTAAAGACCGCGCAAAGCACGCGGTACGCTTTCCCTCGGAATCAACCCTTGCGGGTTCGATATATTCACGAAACCTATGAAAAGAGGAAACCGATTATGAAAAAGATTCTCTCTCTCTCCCTTGCTTTGGCCTTGATTTTGGCTATGGCGACCCTCACCGCTTGCCAGCCCTCCAACGACGCGGCGTATACCGTGGGCATCATTCAGCTGGCAGAGCACCCCGCATTGGACGCCGCCACCGAAGGCTTTAAGGCTGCCCTGACCGAAAAGCTGGGCGACACCGTGAAATTTGAAGAAAAGAACGCCCAGGGCGAAGCCACCAACTGCACCACCATCGTCAACGGCTTTGTCAACGGCAACGTAGACCTGATTATGGCAAACGCCACCAACGCCGTCAAGGCCGCACAGGAAGCCACCTCCACCATTCCCGTGGTCGGCACCTCCGTGACCAGCTATTCGGGCTCCGGCCTGGTTGCTTCCGATGACGCTCCCGGCGCAAACGTGACCGGTGCGTCCGACTACCTCCCCGTTACGGCGCAGATCTCCCTGGTCAAGGCCTTCTGCCCCGAAGCAAGAACCATCGGCATCGTGTACGCCTCGGGAGAAGAAAACTCCCAGATCCAGGCAAACGAAGCAAAGACGGCCTTTGAAAACGAAGGATACACCGTGAAGCTGTACACCATTGCCGACACCAACGAAATCTCCTCCGTCGTCACCCAGGCCTGCACCGAGGTTGACGCCTTCTACGAGCCCACCGACAACCTGATCGCCTCCAACGTCACCGCAATGACCAACATCACCAACGCCAACAAAAAGCCCGTGTTCGCCTGTGAAGAGGGAATGGTCAGCGGCGGAATGCTTGCGGCTTACGCGCTGAGCTACTACGATCTGGGATATCAGGCAGGCCTTATGGCTTACGACATTCTTGCCAACGGCAAAAATCCTGCCGAAATGCCCATCTTTAAGTTTGACACGACCAACCTGAAGCTTGCCGTCAACGAGGAAACCCTGTCCGAGCTGGGCATGACGATGCCCGCTTCTCTGGCAAACTGATTACGGAACGGACGTTTTTGTATGAATATTCTCTCTTTACTTAATTCTCTGCCCGGCTCTGTTGCCCAAGGCCTGATCTGGGGGATCCTCGCGATGGGGATCTATGTCACCTACAAGGTGCTGGACATCGCCGATCTGACCGTGGACGGAAGCCTGTGCACGGGTGGTGCCGTGGCGGCAGTAGCGATCGCCGCAGGCGTTGATCCGTCGGTGGCCGTGCTTCTTGCGCTGTTTGCGGGAATGCTGGCAGGCTTGGTTACGGGAATCCTGCATACGGGATTCAAGATCCCCGCCATTCTTTCGGGGATTCTCACCCAGCTTGCGCTTTACTCCATCAATATGCGGATTATGGGCAAATCCAACGTCACCATCAGCCGCACCAAGTACAATCTTTTGCTCACCAGCTTTAACAACACCACCGCCATCGTGGTCTCTGCTGTGTTCGTGTTGTTGGTCATCGGCATTTTGTATTGGTTCTTCGGGACCGAGCTGGGAAGCGCCATCCGCGCGACGGGGGGCAACGAATGTATGGCCCGCGCCCAAGGAATCAACACCGACCGTATGAAGGTTCTCGGCTTGGTCATCTCCAACGGCCTTGTCGGTCTTGCAGGAGGCGTGCTTGCCCAATATCAGGGCAACGCCGACATCAATATGGGGCGGGGTGCCATCGTCATCGGCCTTGCCGCTGTGGTCATCGGAGAGGTCACCTTCGGGCGGGTCTCCAATTTTGCCGTCCGCCTGTTCGGAACCACCTTCGGCGCCATCGTATACTACGCCGTGTTGGCCTTCGTTCTGTGGCTGGGGTTGGAAACCACCGACTTGAAGCTGTTCTCGGCCATCACCGTCGCCGTATTCCTTTCCGTACCTCAAATCAAAAAGATCTTTTCAAAGGTCCGTATTCGGAAAGGAGGGCACTGATATGCTGAAGCTGACCGATATCACCAAAACCTTTAACGCAGGCACCGTCAATCAAAAGGTAGCGCTCAACGGTGTGTCCCTGATGCTGAACGAAGGGGATTTCGTCACCGTCATCGGCGGAAACGGAGCAGGGAAATCCACGATGCTCAACGCCGTCGCGGGGACCTTCCTCGTGGATTCGGGCACCATTGAAATCGGCGGAAAGGACGTGACCCGTCTTCCCGAAGCAAAGCGGGCCGCCTACCTGGGACGGGTGTTTCAGGACCCGATGATGGGCACCTGCGCCGATATGCAGATCGAAGAAAATCTGGCTCTGGCAAAGCGTCGCGGCAAGCGGCGGGGTCTGGGCTGGTCCATCACCTCCAAGGAGCGTGCCGAATACCGCGAAATGCTGGCTCAGCTGGGCTTGGGGCTGGAAGACCGTATGACCTCCAAGGTGGGGCTTCTCTCGGGAGGACAGCGCCAGGCGCTCACCCTGCTGATGGCAACGATGAACCGCCCGCAAATGCTGCTTTTGGACGAGCACACCGCGGCCCTTGACCCCAAAACGGCGGAAAAGGTGCTGACCCTGTCCGACCGCATCATTCGGGACGAGGGCTTGACCGCCCTGATGGTCACCCACAATATGAAGGACGCCATTGCCCACGGCAACCGTCTGATTATGATGAACGCAGGGAAGATCATCCTCGACGTCAGCGGCGAGGAGAAAAAAGCCCTCACCGTGGACGCACTGCTGGAGGCGTTCTCCCGCGTCAGCGGTACGGAATTTGCCAACGACCGCGCGTTATTGAATTAAATCGAAATGAAATAAAAGCCGTCGGGGTGATCCCCGACGGTCTTTTTATTTTGCGGAAAATCCGTCGGAGCGATTCCCGACGGTTTTTTTATTTTGCGCGTATTTTCTTTTCAAACTTGAGAACAATAACAAAATCAACGGGGCGAAAGGAAAAAGCAATGATCGGTTTTTTTGTGGGACTTGGAATTACCGCGGGAGCAACGGCGATGGGCTGCGCCTATTTAGGGATCTCCCATCGGGTGATGCATCTGATTTTAGGACGAAAGACGCCCAAGCATATGGAACAGGGGGCTCGATGGGTCTCGGGCTCGAATATGTTTACCGAATACGCCGAGGAAATTGCCGCGGCGTCGACGGGATTGGAGCAACGTTCGGGGTTTGAGGAGGTCTCTCTGATCAGCAGAGACGGGATTCGGCTGGCAGGGCATTGGCGTCCCCATCCTCAGGCGAAGCGCATCCTGATCGCGATGCACGGGTGGCGCTCTACGTGGTCGCGGGATTTCGGATTTATCGCAGATTTTTGGTTTGAGCATCAATGCAGCGTTCTATTTGCCGAGCAGCGAGCCCAAAGCAACAGCGGCGGAGAATATATGGGGTTCGGGATGCTGGAGCGCCACGATTGCGTGGATTGGGTCAATTGGGTCAAACAGAAAACAGGGGGAAGTCTGCCGATCTATCTCAACGGGATCTCGATGGGCGCCACGACGGTGCTGATGGCAACGGGACTGAATCTGCCGAAAAACGTCCACGGGATCATCGCCGATTGCGGCTTTACCTCCCCCCACGCCATCTGGAAATACGTCACCGAAAAAAATCTCCATTTGCCTTATCTGCTTCAGGGGGTCTTTGCCAACGAATGGTGCCGCCGAAATCTACAGGTGGGATCAAAGGAATGCTCCGCCCCCGAGGCGCTGAAGCGATCGTCCGTCCCCGTTCTGTTCATTCACGGCACGGATGATCGGTTCGTTCCCGTAGAAATGACCTACGAAAACTATAAGGCCTGCGCCGCCCCAAAACGCCTGTTTATCGTCCCCGGCGCCCAGCACGGAATGAGCTATCACGTGGATC
Organism: Clostridia bacterium; assembly: GCA_017623895.1. GTDB lineage: Bacteria > Bacillota > Clostridia > Oscillospirales > UBA644 > RGIG995. The sequence goes on along the minus strand of JAGAOB010000068.1, from coordinate 3,340 downwards.
AAACGGGATACCACAACGCCGTGTTAAGCTTTTTCAACGAATTTGATCACGATGCCGAAAAAGACGCTTTCTCTCCGTAAGAAAAAGCGTCTTTCTTCTTTTTATGGAAGAATGGATCCGCGCTGCGGGCGCGGGCGCGGGCGCCGCCGACGTTGCGGACACCGTGAGTGTTACACTCTTACGAAAGGATGCGTTCCGCGTAGCGAACCGCCGCCATTGCGTCCTTGCCGTAGGCGTCGGCGCCGATGGATGCGGCGTATTGCTCGGTCAGAACCGCACCTCCCACGATAATTTTGCACTGGGGTACGGCGGCACGCAGCAGGCGAATGGTCTGCTCCATCGCAGGGACGGTGGTGGTCATCAGGGCGGACAGGCTCACCAAGGGGGCTCGATGCTCCACAACAGTGCGCACGACGGTGTCGGGAGGAACGTCCTTGCCCAGATCAATCACGGTAAATCCGTAGTTTTCCAACAATAATTTTACGATGTTCTTGCCGATATCGTGAACGTCTCCCTGCACCGTCGCCATTACCACGGGACCTTTTTCCGCGGGAGAAGAGGCTGTAGAAAGGGCTGCTTTGATCTGCTCGAAGGCCTCCTTGGCGGCCTCGGCGCTCATAAGAAGCTGGGGAAGGAACACGGTTTTTTCCTCAAATCCCTTTCCTACGCGATCCAAGGCGGGAATAATTTCATCGTTGACGATGGTCAAGGGAGGAAGGGTGTCCAGAAGCTCCCTTGTGATCTGCCCCGCCTCCTGCTTCAGCCCCTTACAAACGGCGGTCTGCAACGGGCTCAACGGGGGAGCGAGGGGGGATTGCGCGGGTCCCGATTCGCCAAGAACGGGCAGCGTCGCGGCAAAGGCGATGTAATCGGCACAGTTTTCGTCCCGTCCCCGCAGCAGACGGTGGGCGTAATACACCTTCATCATCTCCGTGGAGTGGGGATTCATAATAGCGGCAGACAGCCCCTGCTCCAAGGCGGCGGCAAAAAAGACGGCGTTCACCGTATCCCGACGGGGAAGTCCAAAGGAGATATTGGAAACCCCCAACGAGGTTTTGCACCCCATCTGACGCAGGCGCTTGAGACATTCCAAGGTCACCGTTGCGGCGTTTTTGTCTGCCGAAACGGTCATCGCCAGGGGATCAAAAATCAGATCCTTGGGGTCGATCCCGTACTGCTCCGCCTTCGCCAAAATGGATCGGGCGATGCGGATGCGCCCCTCTGCGGTAGGGGGGATTCCTCCTTCGTCCAGGGTCAACGCCACGGCCACTCCGCCGTATTTTTTCAAAAGGGGGAACACGGCGTTCATACTCTCCGCCGTTCCGTTAACGGAATTGATCAGCGCCTTTCCGTTGTAACGGCGCAATGCCCGTTCCATTGCCGCGGGATTTGCGGTGTCGATCTGCAACGGAAGATCGGTCACCCTTTGCAGGGCACAGACCGTCTCGGTCAAAAGAGACGCCTCGTCCACGTCGGCAAGGCCCACGTTCACGTCCAAAACCGCAACGCCCTTTTCCTGCTGCTTGAGTCCCTCCTGCAGAACGAACTCCAGATCCCCTTCCCGCAGAGCCTGCTGAAACCGCTTTTTCCCCGTAGGATTGATCCGCTCTCCGATCAAAATCGCCTCGTCCCCAAGGGTGACGGCGTGGGTATAAGAGGAAATGCGGCAAAAATGCTTTGGCTCGATGGGTTTTACAACGATATTGTTTGCAGATTCAATCAATGCCTTAATATGTTCGGGGGTGGTTCCGCAGCATCCTCCTGCGATCCGAACCCCATCCTCGATCTGACGGGCAACGCTTTCCCCGAATTGCTCGGGAGAAACGTCAAAAACGGTAACGCCCTTTTCACTATGGGGAATCCCCGCATTGGGCTTCAACAAGACGGGCACCGAGGCCGCGGCAAGCAAGCGCTCCACCACGGGGCGCAGCTGATCGGGCCCAAGGGAACAGTTTGCTCCGATGGCGTCTGCTCCCATCCCCTCCAAAAGCGCCACCATTGATTCGGGGTCGGCACCGTTTAACAGCCGCCCGTCGGCTCCGTAAGCGTTGGACACGAACACGGGAAGGTCGCAATTCTCCTTTGCCGCCAACAAAGCCGCCTTGGTCTCGTAGGAGTCGGTCATCGTCTCGATAAGGATCAGATCTACTCCGCAGGCGACACCGATCCGCACCGTTTCGGCAAACACCGCAACGGCGTCTTCAAAATCCAAGTCCCCCATCGGCTTGAGCAACCGTCCGCAGGGGCCGATGTCCAGCGCCGCAAACTTTTCCTGCCCTCCCGCGGACTCTACCTGCGCCTGCTTGACGATGTCCACGGCGGCGGTGATGATCTCGGTCAATTTTTCTCGTTCAAAATGCAACGAGTTTGCTCCGAAGGTGTTGGTGCAGACCACGTTGCTTCCCCCGTCGTAATAGGCGCGGGCGATGGCCTTTACCTCGTCCTTGTGGGTCAGGTTCCATTCCTCGGGGCGTTGGGACGGGGCAAGCCCCGCCCTTTGCAGAAGCGTTCCCGTTCCTCCGTCGAGGAACAAAACGCGGTCTTTCAGATAAGTTCGCACGTCCATAGCACAGATTCTCCAGACAGATTCTTTATTTTCCCAAAAGATCGGACAGATTGCCTTGGATCTTTTGGGCGACGTCGGGATTGTTCATCGAATATACGTGGACGTTGCAGATTCCGTTGGCAAACAGATCAATGATCTGATCGGTGGCGTAGGCGATCCCGGCCTGCTTCATCGACCGCGGGTCGTTTCCGAATCGGTCCACAAGGGTTTTGAACCGCCCCGGGATAAAGGATCCCGAAAGCTTGATCGCCCGCGCTACCTGATTGGCGTTGGTGATGGGCATAATCCCCGCCACCACGGGCACGGTGATCCCCGCTTCCCGAATCTTATAAAGGAAGTTATAAAGAAGATTATTATCAAAAAACATTTGGGTGGTAAGAAAATCGCATCCCGCATCCACCTTTTCCTTCAGACGCTTGATGTCCTCTCGCTGATTGGGGCTTTCGGGGTGAATTTCGGGGTAACAGGCGGCACCGATACAAAAGCCGTGGTCCTTTAATTCCTCCACCAGCTCTACGGCGTAACGGTAATCCCACCCCCTGCGATCCTCGTCGATGCGATGGGGCGGAATGTCCCCCCGCAGGGCCATCACGTTTTCAATGCCCGCGTCCTGCATCGCTTGGATGCGCTCCTGCACCGACTGTCGGGTAGAGGAAACGCAGGTCAGATGCGCAAGGGGCGGGACCCCGTGATCCTCCTTGATCCGCTTTGCGATCTGCAGCGTATAAAGGCTGGTCCCTCCTCCAGCACCGTAGGTAACGCTCATAAAAGAGG
>JAGAOB010000067.1 GCA_017623895.1 Clostridia bacterium | reverse complement strand
TTAGTGGTAGAACCCCAGCTTCCCAAGCTGGTCGTGCGAGTTCGATTCTCGTCATCCGCTCCATACACGCATCCGTAGCTCAACTGGATAGAGCAATTGCCTTCTAAGCAATAGGTCGGGGGTTCGAGTCCCTCCGGATGCGCCATCCGGTTTTTTCAGTTTTATATATGGTGGATATAGCTCAGTTGGTTAGAGCGCCAGATTGTGGCTCTGGAGGCCGTGGATTCGAATTCCACTACCCACCCCAAAGAAGCATCTGCATATTGCAGATGCTTCTTTTAATGAAAAAGGAGCATCTCACGATGCTCCTTTTTTATTTGATTTTTCGGTTTATTTCTTCCTCTTCAAGAAGACGACTACGACGGCGGCCAAGCCGATTACAGCAACGACACAAAGGGAGATTGCAACGATCGCACCGGCAGAGCTTCCGCCGTTGTTAGTATTGCTGTTGCTGTTGTTATTGTTATTATTATTGTTATTGCCAAAGCCGGAGAAGGTGTTGGTAATTCCCGAGATTTCGATGGTATCGGTGGTAACGTCCGTAGATTCGTCGTTAACATCCTTATAAGTGATCACGTTCGACATTTCAACAAGGTCTCCGGAAGCATCGCCGATGGCTCCGACGTGGAAGCGGACGCGTTCATTCTGTGCAACGTCAACGCGGATCGACCCCGTGAGAGGATCCTGGGTGGTAAGCGTTACGTAATCGCCCTGTCCTTCTTCGGGATAGACCAAACGATCCTCGACATAAATAGCAAAGGAAGTACCGTTTCCTTGGGTTTCATCGTAGCGGCGGGTAACGGTAAATTGAATTTCAATGGTACCGCCGGAAGGGCACTGGAACATCTTTACCACGTCAGCTGCATAGCCGGGGGTAAAGGATTTTCCGTTTTCTCTGACACGAGCATTTCCGAAGCCGCGATCGTCACTTCCCGCATTGGCGTCCCACGCAAAGGTGTTTCCGCAGACCTTCAGATCGAAATACTGACCGTTGCCGATGGTGTAGAACTGATATTTCCACAGACCGTCGGGGCTGGTAGCGTTGCTGCGGATCCAAGCCAATTGCTTCGCGCTGTCACCGGACTGATCGTTCCATTCCGATGTAAAGCCAACGGTAACGTCAAGCTCCTCTTCTGCCATTGCGGAGAAAGCAAAGAACGTTGCAAAGGATGCAAGCAAGCAAAGCGTCAGAAAAAGGGTGAGAAATTTTTTCATAACTTATACTCTCCTTATTAATAAAGTGCTTTATGCCAATATTATAGCGAATTTTGTTTTACTTGTCAATAGGGTTTAGCATTTTTTTGCAGTTTTGCCACGAACGGTTTATTGCGACTCCAACGAAACGTGAATTCCCCCCTCGGACACCGATACGCAAACCGATTTCGGAATCTCAAAGGTTTCACAAAGGATCCGCACCGCACGATCCTCAATCTCCGTCTGCACAACGCGGCGGACGTTGCGGGCACCGTATTCGGCACTGTAGGATTTTTCCGCCAGAAGCTGAACGGCCTGCTCGGTACATTCAAAGCCGATTTCCCGCTCCCGCAGACCCGCGGCAAGCTCGTCAAGGGCAAGACGAACGATATCGGGGAATACCTCCATAGGCAGGGATCGGAAGGTGATGATTTCGTCCACCCGATTCAAGAATTCCGGACGCAAAAACTCCGACAAGGCTTTTTTGGTCCGTTCCGCAGACAGCTCATCGGAGGTGCGATTGAATCCTGCGGCGGTTGCCTTGGAATGAGATCCCGCATTGGAGGTCATCACGATGATGCAATGCTCAAAGGAAACTGTTTTTCCGTGAGCATCGGTGATACGGCCGTCGTCAAGGATCTGCAAAAGAACGTTCAAGACGTCGGGGTGCGCCTTTTCGATCTCATCGAACAAGATGACGGAATAGGGCTTGCGGCGGACCTTTTCGGTCAGCTGACCCGCATCGTCATACCCCACGTATCCCGGAGGAGCTCCGATAATACGGGAGACGGAGTGCTTCTCCATAAATTCGGACATATCCAAGCGAATCAACGTTTCGGGAGAATGGAACAGCTCCTTGGCAAGAACCTTAACAAGCTCGGTCTTTCCCACCCCCGTGGGGCCCGTAAAAATAAACGAAACGGGGCGTTTTCGGGGGACCAACGCCACGCGAGATCGACGGACGGCATCGGAGACCTTGACCACGGCCTGATCCTGTCCCTTGATGCGTTCCCGCAGAACGTCTTCAAAGCGGGAAAGGCGGTTCTGCTCCCGTTCCCGAATCTTGGACGACGGGATTCCCGTCCACAGCTCAATGATCAGGGCAAGATCGTCGAGGGAAACCGTCACCTCATCACGTTCGGAAATCAAGGCGTCGTACTCCGCCTCCGCACGCATCAAATCGGATTTTGCCGTAGCAATGGCAGCGAAATCCTCCTGCTCGGGCTCTTCCTTTCCCTCCAGCTGTTTGACCTTTTCCTTCAATTCTGCCAGCTTTTGCTCGGCGAGAAACGCCTTTTCGTAGATGGGGTGCTTCAGCGTGGCATTGGAGCAGGCCTCATCCAACAGGTCGATGGCCTTATCGGGAAGATAACGATCGGTCACGTACCGCTCCGAGAGCTCCACTGCCTTGACCAAAACGTATTGGGGGACCTTAATATGATGGAAAGTTTCATAGCGGTTTTTGATGCCCTGCAGCATTTTCACCGAATCCTCGATGGAAGGCTCGTTGACTACCACGGGCTGAAAACGGCGTTCCAGGGCCGCATCCTTTTCAATGTGCTTGCGGTATTCGGTAAGAGTGGTAGCGCCGATGACCTGAATTTCTCCGCGGGAAAGGGCGGGCTTGAGCATATTGGCGGCGTTCATCGAACCCTCGGAATCTCCCGCTCCCACCAAATTGTGGACCTCGTCAATGACCAAAATAATATTTCCAAGACGACGGACCTCTTCGATCAATCCCTTAATGCGGCTCTCGAATTGGCCTCGGAATTGCGTCCCCGCAATGAGTGCCGTCAGATCGAGAAGCCATACCTCCTTACGGGCGATCTTTGCGGGAGCATTTCCCGTAACGATCCTTTGCGCGATTCCCTCGGCAATCGCCGTCTTCCCTACCCCGGGCTCTCCGATGAGGCAGGGATTGTTTTTGGTGCGACGGTTGAGGATCTGCAGCACCCGAAGAATTTCGCTCTCCCGTCCGATCACGGGATCGGTAGCGCCGTTGCGCGCCTTTTCGGTCAGATTTTGACAGAACGCATCGAGGTACTTGTGCTGGGGACCTTCCGCCTGCTTTTTATTCTTTTTATCCTTCTTTTTTTCCTCATCCTTTTTGGGGTCCGACTTGGAAGCCCCGTCAGAGGCAGGGGGCTGCATTCCCCCCGTAAGACTGCTCATAAGCTTTTGGAACAGATTCATCGATTGGGCACCGCCCTCTTCAAATCCGTCAAAGGACGGGGAGGACAAGCCGTCGCCTTCCCCCATCATCCCGCTCATCTGTTCGCACATATCGTCCAATTCTTCGTCGGTGATCCCCATTTGGTCGATCATCTGACTAATGGGCTTGATGCCCAACTCCTTGGCACACTTTATGCACAAGCCCTCGTTGACGGTCTCGTTATTTTCAATTTTCGTCACAAAAATGACGGCGGGACGCTTCTTACATCTGCTGCAAAGCATAGGGTACGACCTTTCTTGGTTTTGGGTATGAGTTTTTCCTTGATATTGCAACGCTTCTTCTCAATTTGAAGAAAGCGTATCGACGGACGTTTAGTCCGTTGTGGTTTCAAAAATCCGCGTCAAAGGATCCAGATCGTGGAAGACCTTATAAACCACGGTCTTATCCTTGATGCTCTCCAGCTCCGCAGGGCTGCGGTCCCGAAGAACGTATTTGGATCCCGTGGAAATGATAGCAACCACGATAAAGCTGATCAGGATTCCAGTTACGACCCCCAAGATTCCGCCGCCCAGCTTATCCATCTTGCGAACGATAGGAAGATTGTTGAGGAACTTGGAAAACATCGAGATGACAACGATCAGGATCATTGCCGCCAAGAAAATAACCGCAAAGGCGATCACACGGCTGATCAGCGCGGAAAGAGGATCTACCATTTCGGTAACGATGGCACTCTTTGCGTGCTCCACGCCCTCGGTCTTCAAGGATTGATAGGAATCCTTCATTTCGTTGATTTCAACGCCGAGGAAATCACAGGTTTCCGTGAAAAATTCGGGTTGATTTTCAAACAGATCGTCAAAATCCAGATCTGTGGCAGAAACGGTTTGCGCCGAAGCGGACAGCTGGTCAATGACCCAAGCCCGCATAGGAGCGTTGACATAGTTTGCATCAATATATCCGCCCAATCCCGACGAAAAGATTAACGCCAAAACCAACGCAACGATGCTTCCCACCAAGCTGATGATCGAACGGATCAGCCCGCGGCGAACCCCAAGAAAAATGCTGACGCCAAGAATTGCCACCAGAAGAAGGTCAAGAGTGGTGCTGATTGCCAAATCCATAAAAAAATCCTCCTGAAAACGGTATGTAGTACGTCCATATGTGATCCCATCAGGGAAGTGATGACAAATCCAATCTCGTCACCGCGTCTGCACGCAAAAGGACCGAGACCTCGGGCGATACGAGAATTTTGGAATATCCTGCGTTGGGCTGCTCCAAGACCACCGTCCCTCCCCCATCCAGCACAAACAGGTTGGTTTCGGTTAGAATAAAGAAATAATCTTTCGTGCAGCCCAGTGACAAAAGGGTGGAATATTCCTTAGTAAACGACACGTCTCCCCGTTCCGAAAGTCCTTGCACGAGAACCGTACCCGTCATCGTCCGATAGGAGATCAGAGTCCCGCCGTCGGACTGACAATAAAGCCACGGCGTAGGCTCGGGATAGGTGAGGGTGGCGGAGGCCGACGTCCCGTCAAACACGACGCCTCCCGTAGCAGTAAGCATTTCCACACTTCCGTTGTCCTTGGAGGCAAGGGCCAAGGGGAAGGTGTCGGAAACGGTGGCAACGTTTTCCGCGGCAGGCTTTTTGTAATTAAACACCGTGAACACCGTATGAGTTTTTTCCCGCTCCGATGCCACCGAAACGATGGTCAGGCGGTTTTTTGCCGTAAAGAAGGAGTCGATCAAATAGCTGTCCGAATTCCAACGGGAAAGGTCGGTTCCATCGGTATTATATACGGTAACGCACCCTTTGTATTCAGTACGCTCGGCGGCAATCGCAAAATAGCCGTCGTCGCAAACGGAACCGTTAATGATATCGGCACTCTCCGTGCCCGAGCAAAGGAGTCGGAAGCTGTTCATCAGACTCCATCCCGTGCCGCCGCGGTCAAAGCAGAGAATATATTTTCCGCAGACCTTCATCACGGGATTGCGGTATTGCAGCACGTGGGAAGAATATACGTTCCCATCCGCGCCGCACACGGTGATTCCGTTGCGGGTAAGCACTGCGTATCCGTCCTGAAACAGTTGAAAATCCACGGTATCCTCTTCATCGTAACGAAGGGTTTCGTCCGACCCGCCCAAGGCGTAGATCACGTTGGAGCGAAGCCGCATAAGACGGTCCACGGTCAGATAAGAGGAGTTGATGACCAGAGCGACGGCAATGTATAAGATCAAAGTCAGTACCAACGCTCCCCGAATCAGATCCAAACGGCGAACGGTTTTTTTGGTTTCGGAATTCACAATCGTCACTCCTTTCACAGATTAATACTCCACCCGATTCAGATACAGACCGTGGGCAGGGGCCGTCATTCCAGCACGGGAACGGTCCTTTGCCTCCAAAATCTCTACCACGTCTTGGGGAGAAAAACGGCGCGGAACGTCCAACAGCGTTCCCACCATAATGCGAACCATATTGTACAAAAATCCGTCGGCGGATACGTAAAAATCAAGATTCTCACCGTTCTGCTCAAAGCGCGCGTCAAAAACGGTACGGGTGCAATCGTCAATTTTGCTTCCCGCCGCCATAAAAGAACGGAAATCGTGCGTTCCCCGAAACTCGGCCGCGGCCTGATTCAAAAGTGTGATATCGTAGTCTCCCCTGCGATGCCACGCCCGTTCCTCCCAAAAAGGAGAACGAACGTCGGAGGTTCGGATGCGATACAGATATTCCTTTCGCTTTACGCTGTAGCGGGCGTGAAAGTCATCGGGGACGACCTGAGCGGAGTGAACGGAAATATCCTTAGGAAGATTGGCGTTCAACGCCGAAATCAGTTTATCGCAGGGCAACGGAATTGAAGTCTCCTTGTTGCGGGGCGCGGATGTTGAAATCGGCGCATCACAAGGCGGCGCATCATAAGGCGCTTGTGCCGAAATCGGAACATCGCAAGAAGACTGTGCCGAAATCGGAGCATCGGGTTTCCGAGATGAAACGGAAAAGGAAGCGCAAAAATCCAATGCGTGCACTCCCGAATCGGTGCGGCTGCACCCCGAAAACTCCGAAATCGAACCGAAAATTTTACGGAGCGCCTCCATCACGCAGGACTGCACGGAGGGGCCGTTTTTTTGGGTCTGCCATCCACAGTACGCGGTTCCCACAAAAGAAAGGCGAATCAAATATTTCATAGCCCGATTCCTCCTAACAGCGTTACACCGTTCAGGATCAAGGTGATTGAAATCACGGAAACGCAGAAGATCAGACCGATCAGATCCCGCCAGGAAAAGCGATATTCCACGAATCGGGTCCGTCCCGAAAAATCACCGTCGTAACAACGACATTCCATTGCAACCGCCAGCTCCTCGGCACGGCGGAAGGCAGAGACGAACAAGGGGATCAAAATGGGGATCATCGCTTTTGCCCGACGAATCAGGCTTCCGCTTTCAAAATCCGCCCCCCGAGCCTTTTGGGCGTTCATAATTTTTTCGGTCTCCTCCAGCAAGGTGGGGATAAACCTCAGGGCGATGGTCATCATCATCGCAAAATCGTGAACGGGGACCTTCAAATACGACAACGGGAGCATCAGCCGTTCCAGACCTCCCGTCAAGAGAAGCGGGGAGGTGGTATAGGTCAGAACCGACATTGCAAGCACCATCATCACAATACGAATCACCATAAAAAGGGCGCTGAAAATCCCTTCCCAGGAAACGGAAAAGATCCAAAATGAAAACAGGGGCTCGCCGTCGGAATAAAGCATATTCAGTACCGCCGTAAAGCCCATAATAAACAGCAACGGCTTTAATCCCCGAAGGTAGAATTTCGGGGAAATACGGGTAGCGGCAATCACGCCTGCCGTAGCCACAAACAAAAACGCGTATGCGGCCAAGGTTTTGGCAAGAAAGAGGGTAACCACGTAGAAGATGATCAAAAGGAGCTTGGCACGGGGATCCATCTTATGCAAAAAGGAGGATCCGGGGAAATATTGCCCCAACGTAATATCGCGGATCATTTCGCACCTCCCGTGATCTCATCGAGGCAGCGAACGGCCTGCTCGGGAGACAACACCGAGGGCAGGGATTCGTATCTCTTGCTGAGAGACAGAAAAACGCGAGTGATCTGAGGTACGTTCAATCCCATCGCTAAAAGCTCCTCCCCCCGTGCATAAACCGAGGGGGTATCGCCGAACATTTTAAGACTTCCCTGCTCCAGAACCATTACCCGTCCCGCGTAGGCGGCAATATCCTCCATACTGTGGGAAACGAGAATGACCGTGGCGTTTTCTTCCTTCTGATAGGTTCGGATATTACTTAAAATTTCATTACATCCCTTGGGATCCAATCCTGCGGTGGGCTCGTCGAGGATCAGAACCTGCGGGCGCATCGCCAAAATTCCTGCAATAGCGACCCGACACTTCTGTCCGCCCGACAGCTCAAAGGGTGATTTGTCCCGCAACTGCTCGGAAAGTCCTGTAAAATACATTCCTTCCTGTACCCGAGCGGAGATCTGATCCTCGCTCAATCCCATATTGCGGGGACCGAACGCGATATCCTTTTCCACCGTTTCTTCAAACAGCTGATATTCGGGGTATTGAAACACCAACCCCACGTTTGCCCGCAGGGAACGGCGGTCGAACTTTTTTTCCCATACGTCCTTTCCCCGAAACAGTACGGTACCCGACGTGGGCTTCATCAAACCGTTGAGCATCTGGATCAGCGTAGATTTCCCCGACCCCGTATGCCCGATAACGCCGATAAATTCATTTTCATACAATTCAAAGGACACGTTGTTAACGGCGGTTTTTTCAAAGGGAGTGCCTGCCCCGTAGATCTGCGTAAGGCCCTGTGCCTGCAAAATTACGTCGCTCATACGCCCTCCCTTCCGATACGACCCGCAAGAAGATCGTCCAACACGGCGATACATTCTTCCTCGGTCAAAACCGCTAAGGGGACCTTATATCCCTCCTTGCGGAGCAAAAACATCAGCTCGGTGCTTTGGGGGACGTTCAGCCCAACGCTCCACAAAAGCCCTGCATTCTGAAAAACGTAATGGGGCGTTCCGTCCAAAAGGATCTCCCCCTCGTTCATCACCACAACACGGTCCGCCTGGGCGGCCTCGTCCATAAAGTGGGTGATCAGAACCACGGTCATTCCTTCTTGGTGGAATTTATGCAATACCTCCATCACCTCAGCCCGGCCCTTGGGATCGAGCATCGCGGTGGGTTCGTCCAAAACCAAAATATCGGGACGCATCGCAAGGATTCCGGCGATGGCGACCCGTTGCTTTTGTCCTCCCGAAAGCTTATAGGTGGCGTGGGTGGCATAGTGCGCCATATCCACAGCAGCCAGGGCTTCTTTGACCCGTTTTTGCATCTCCCCGTGCTCTACCCCAAGATTTTCCAAGGCAAATGCAACGTCCTCCTCCACCACGGAGGCAATAATTTGATTGTCAGGATTCTGAAACACCATCCCCACCTTGCGGCGTACGGAGGTCAGATTCCCTTCGTTTCTCACGTCCAATCCGCAAACAGTAAGACTCCCCTCGTCGGGGATGCAGATTCCGTTCAGGTGCTTGGCAAAGGTGGATTTTCCACTTCCGTTGTGACCTAAAATCGCAACAAATTCTCCCTTTTCCACCGTCAGGGAAACATCCTTCAGCACGGGCTGTGCATCGGCGGAATAGCGAAAAACCAAATTTTTTGCTTCAATGACTGCCATAGAAATTCCCCCTCCTTTCGGGAAAAATCAAATCCGTGTTATTTCGTCCAACGGGCGGTAGCTCCGCAGGGCAGGCAGTAGCCCGTATCCCCTACGGGAAGTCCGATTTCAGACGCGGTCACCGTTCCGCCGAACCGACGGGCAACGGTGCACCCCAACATATATTCCATACATCCCGCGGACAGGCCCGTGGTGTAGGAATTCAAGATCAAAAACATCGGATCGTCGTTCAAGACCTGAACGCACAGATCTAAAAGACCGTACAGCTCGCTTTCCAGCTTCCAGACCTCACCGTCGGGGCCTCTGCCGTAGGAGGGCGGATCCAGAATCAATCCGTCGTAGCGATTGCCCCGTCGGATCTCCCGCTGTACGAATTTGACACAGTCGTCCACGATATAGCGGATGTTGTCCAAGCCGCAGGCCTGCGCGTTTTCCTTTGCCCACGCGACGATTCCCTTGGAGGCATCCACGTGACAGACCCTTGCGCCTTCCTTTGCGCAGGCAACGGAAGCACCGCCCGTATAGGCGAACAGGTTTAACACCTTCGGCTGGGCCCGTCCGCTTTCACGGATCCGTTCCCTTGCCCAATCCCAGTTTACCGCCTGTTCGGGAAACAATCCCGTATGCTTAAAGGACGTGGGCTTGATTTGGAAGGTCAGATCGCGGTACCCGATCTGAAACATAGGAATCTCCGCTCCGTTCCAATGTCCGCCTCCCGAAGAAGAACGGGAATAGCTTGCGCTGGGACGATCCCACGCGGGATGGCGGCGGGGCGTATTCCAGATCACCTGCGGGTCGGGGCGCACGAAGGTATAATTTCCCCATCGCTCCAATTTTTCGCCCCGTGAGGCATCCAGAACCTGAAAATCCTTCCAGCCGTCCGCAATCCACATAATACAATGCTCCGTCTTTATATTTTAGATAAATCATCATTTATTATAGCACGAAAGCGCCTCTCCGTCAATATCTCCCACACAAAAGTCGGAAAAAAGCCGAAAACCAAAGGGGAATCTTCCTCGGGAATATGGTCTTTTTTGTTACGAAGGTTGAAAAAAACAGAAAACTGTGCTATAATGAGTGCAGTATGAAACAGGGGGATTTTTTATGAAAATCATCGTGGTGGGATGCGGAAAGATTGGAATGACCCTCATCGAGAATCTCGTATCAGAGGGACACGACGTGGTCGCCATTGACAACGAGCCCACGGTTTTGGCAGAGGTCACAAACGTCTACGACGTGATCAGCGCCTGCGGAAACGGAACCGATGGGGATCTGCTGATGGAGGCAGACGTAAAAAGCACCGATCTTTTCATTGCCGTAACGGGGTCGGATGAGTTGAATATGCTCAGCTGCTTTATCGCCAAGCGTATGGGGGCAAAGCACACCGTTGCCCGCATCCGCAACCCGGAGCATAATGACGGAAGTCTGGATTTTTTACGGCAAGAGCTGGAGTTGTCTCTGGTCGTCAATCCCGAGCGTTTGGTCGCGCAGGAATTATACAATATGCTCAAGCTCCCCTCCGCCGTCCGCGTAGAAACCTTTTCGGGGCGCGGGCTGGAAATGGTGGAGCTGAAGCTGAAAACCGACTCTCCTCTGGACGGAATGAAGCTGATGGATCTGCGCAAAAAATACTCTCGTGAATTTTTGATCTGTATGGTGCAGCGAGAAGATTCCGTATTTATCCCCGACGGAGCCTTTGAGCTGAAAAGCGGAGATAAAATCGGCATCATCGCCACGCCCTCGGAAATTCTGAAATTACTCAAGGATCTGGGGATCCTGCACAAGCAAGCCCGCAACGTGATGATTCTGGGAGCAAGTAACACGGCCTATTATCTGTCCAAAATGCTCCTTTCGGGCGGCAACTCGGTCAAGATCGTGGATAAAAACGAAGCCCGATGCCGCGCTTTTTCCGAAGGATTGCCCGAAGCGGTGATCATCCACGGCGACGGCGCCCAACAGGAGCTGCTGCTGGAGGAGGGGATCTCCGACGTAGATGCCTTCGTTTCCCTGACAGGGATGGATGAGCAAAACATTCTGATCTCCTATTTCGCCCAATCCCGAACCGTTCCCAAGGTCATTACCAAGGTAAACCGCGGTGAATTTTCCGTCTTGGCGGAGCAGCTGGGATTGGATTCCATCGTCTCGCCCCGACAAACGGTGGCAAACGTCATCGTCCGTTACGCCCGTGCCTTGGAAAATTCCTTGGACAGCAGCGTGGAAACCCTCTACAAATTGGCGGGCGGAAGCGCGGAGGCCCTGGAATTTACCGTACACGCCGATGCCCCCCTTTGCAACATTCCCTTAAAGGATCTGCAGCTCAAGCCCAACACGCTGATTGCGGGAATCACCCGCGGACACGAGAATCTTCTCCCCTCGGGCAACGACGCCATCCGCGCGGGAGACAAGGTCCTGATCCTGACGTCGGGATCCCGCGTCAGAAATCTTTCGGATATTTTGGGGAATAAGCAATGAACCGAAGAATGATACTGAACACCGTGGGGAAGATGGTTTTTGCGGAGGGACTGTTCCTGCTCCTGCCCACGGCTGTCTCGCTGATTTACCGAGAATCCTGCATTTTTGCCTTTCTTATCACCGTGGCGGTGGCCTTGGGCTCAGGCGCATTGATGATTTGGATTTCCAAGCCCAGATCCCCCATCATCTACGCAAAGGAAGGCTTTTTCATCGTCTCCGCTTCCTGGATCCTGCTCTCCCTGGTCGGGGCGATCCCGTTCGTTCTCAGCGGAGAAATTCCCTCTTACGTTGACGCGGTTTTTGAAACGGTCAGCGGATTTACCACCACGGGGGCGTCCATTCTCACCGACGTAGAAGCGATGAGCCGCGGGCTGTTATTCTGGAGAAGCTTCACCCATTGGATCGGCGGAATGGGAATTTTGGTCTTCGTTATGGCGGTATTGCCCAACGTTTCGGAGCGATCCATTCATATCCTGCGGGCAGAGGTTCCGGGGCCTACCGTAGGCAAATTGGTTCCCCGCATCAAGGATACGGCAAAAATTCTGTATCTGATCTACGTGGCGATGACCGTGGTTCAGATCATCCTGCTTCTCTGCGGCGGAATGCCTGCGTACGACAGCATCCTCCACGCCTTCGGCACCGCAGGAACGGGGGGCTTCGGTGTCCGAGCCGACAGTCTTGCAAGCTATTCCCCCTATCTGCAGTGGGTCATCACCGTTTTTATGCTTCTGTTCGGGATCAACTTTAACGTGTATTATCTGCTTTTGATCCGCCGCTTCAAATCAGCGCTGAAAAGCACGGAGCTCTGGGTCTATCTCGGCATCGTCGCCCTGGCAACCGGCTTGATCGCGTGCAATATTTTCCCGCAATATCAAAGCCTTTCGGAAACGGTGCGCCATTCCGCATTTCAGGTCTCCTCCATTATCACCACCACGGGGTTCTCTACGGCGGATTTTGACCTTTGGCCCGCATTTTCAAAAGCAATACTCCTAATTCTGATGTTTATCGGTGCCTGCGCGGGATCCACGGGCGGCGGAATTAAGGTCTCCCGATTGGTGTTGACGGCAAAGCAGATCCGTCGGGAAATTCAAAAAATGCTCCACCCCCGCTCGATCAAGACATTACGATTTGAAGGGCGTTCGGTGGAAGAACAGACCCTTACGGGGGTCAGTTCCTATTTGGGAATCTATCTGATCTGCTTCGTTGCGATCTTTTTGATCATCTCCCTGGAGCCCTTTGGGTTGGAAAGCAACTTCTCCGCGGTAGCCGCGTGCTTCAACAATATCGGTCCCGGCTTTGGTGCCGTAGGGCCTACCGCAAGCTTTGCGGGATATTCCGATCTTTCAAAAATCGTTCTTTCCGCGGCAATGCTGTTGGGTAGATTGGAAATTTTCCCCTTGATCATTTTCTTCTCCCCCTCGTCGTGGAGAAAATAAGATGATAAAGCTCGAGACCCGCTGTCAACAGCGGGTCTCGAAGCTTTCTGTTTGCTCTTTTTTTCTTGGGTCTTTAACCTCGAATCATAATTTTATAAAATACACTGTATTTTGCCTGGAAGTCCTTCAGGGTCGTTCGGGAAGAGGTACCGGGGTCGTGAATCGTAAAGTTTTCCGCGGTCAGCGACCCACCCTGAAATCCCGTAATAACCGCCCAGTGCTGGGCGCCGCCGGGGGTAAATCCACCGATCATAACGGGTCTGCCCGCCTTCAATTCCCGATACACGACGGAAAGATAGTCTCTTCCCGTGTACGCAGAATAATTCGACGGCCAATACAGATTTCCCGAGGAGGAATAGCTCAATTCCTTTACCAGCATTGCGGGGGTCACGGTGTATCCGCGGACGGCCGATTCCACCATCGCCATCGCGGTAGTGGTACAGCCTGCCGAGCCGATGGTATAACGGCTGTTCCCCAAGCGTATGCTCGCCCAACGGGAATCGCCTTGAGCATACCGCGGAACCGAAAGCTTTACGGAAGTATATTCCGAGGAGGCAGTAGAATACCGCAAAAATTCCTCCGATACGTAGCCGATCTTCGTTCCTGCATACAGAACCCGCGCCCAGCCTCCCGAGGACGACAGAACGGTAACGGAGGTTCGGTCGGCAAATTGAGATGTCACGGAATAGGCAGTGGAGGGGCCCGTACGGATGTTCAGGCGATACCCGTCGGCGGATACCGTTGCGGATTGCGTGGACAGCGTAGTGATGTAATCGTCACTGCAGTAGCCGTACCGCCCTGCGGCGTACTCTACTCTCCACCATCCTCCCGAGTTGGAAACGAGAGCAACGGTTGTTCCTTTGCTTAAGCCTGTCAAAATCGTCCCCGACGTGGAGGGGGAAGAACGGACGTTCAGACGGGTTTGGGCAGTAGTCACCGTCCCCGCCCTTGCGGCTTCCGATGCCTGCGCCCGAGCAATCAAGTGGGGAGAAATAAAGACCACGGCGAGAGCAAACAGACAAGAAATCAATAACTTTCTCATATTGGTCTCTCCTTTCTCAAACATTTTACCATAGAATCCCTCCCCCTGCAAGGGAAAAATATTTCCAATCCGTGAACCTTTTGTAAACCAAAACGGTTTATATTGGAACTTTTTCCAAAAACCCCCTTGACAGGAAGAAAAAAGCGTGGTATGCTTGAATGAAGGAGGATTACCCTGATGGAGTCGATTATTTTATGGATGCTTGTCACCAACGGCGTTGCGTTTTTTCTGTACGGACTCGATAAGCGTAAGGCAAAGAAGGGGGCACGCAGGATCTCGGAGAGCGTCCTTCTCGGAATCGCAGCATTGGGGGGAGGATTGGGAGCTTTTTGGGGGATGCAGGTTTTTCGCCACAAGACGAAGCATCTCAAATTCCGATGGGGGATCCCTTTTTGCATCTTGCTCAATGGAATCACCGTTCTCCTTTTGCTTTTCTATCAAACGTAAAAAAAAGGCCTGCAAAGAAGAAATCTTCCCTGCAGGCTTTATTTATTCTCTTTTATTTTTTCTTTTTCAAAAGGATCAAAGCCACGGCAATCCCGCCGCCGCACAGAACCACGGCACAGGCACCGATCACGAACCAAATCCAAATTCCCTGATTGGAGGTGTCGTTGTTCCCGTCATTCGAGCTGCCGTTTCCGGCATTCGTATCGGAATTCTCCGTTACATTTCCACTGCCGACGTCGGTAGAGGTCGAAGCGGATCCCGAATCAGACGTGACATCTGAATTGGAGGACGAGGAATTCCCCGAATCAGACGAACCATCGGGGGATTTCGGCATTTCCTCCAAGGAAATCAAGTCTTTCCACGCAGAATCGTCCTCGATGGAAAGCTTCCATTGCAGGTGGGTCTCGTTCGTACGGAAGTCTACGGTGTCTTCCTCATAATAGCGGAGGGACTGCACCGTTCCGTCGGTCTTCAACTCGGAAAGGGACGTCAACTTCTTCCAAGAAGAATCTCCGCCGTTCGCTTTCCAATAAACGATTCCCCCATCGGTCACGCGCAAAGTAATCCCGTAAGCAGAAATTCGATCGGTGAAATTATTCGGAAGGATGAACGTACCGCAATCAAGTTGGTCGCCCAACCAAAGATCCATCCCCTTAAAGACCGTATAATCCTTATAAACCTCAACTAAATACCCTTGATTATCACTTCTTAAGCAAGGAACGTGAAAAGAGGCATAATCCGCCACGTAGATATTGTTACGGCCGGTAAATCCTCCGTGGGAATGTCCCGTAAGACAAATCACTCCGGGATAACGGTTCAAAACCTCGTGAAGCTTTTTAGAAGAATTCTCATCAATTCCGGCATCGGCCTGCCCGGATTCATTCGTAGCGTAATGGCAGGTAAAGAAAACCCGTCCGTGGGTCGGCTTTTATAATATTCGGACAGCGTTTTATCCAACCAATCGATCTGGGACTGACTCAATCGCTGATCGATATTCTTATCCTCGCTACTGTTCGACGCGGCACCGATTCCCATAAAGACGTACAGATCCCCTTGATATGTAAACAAGTAGTCGTAATTGGGATTCGCATCGGAAACGGAAACGTCAAAGGCCTCTCCGTAGGAATGATTTTCATTTGCATAATTGGGGAAAAATTTCTTGCAATAGGACATCGACTCCTCGGGGGTTACCTGTAGATTCCAAGCAAGAGCATCGTGATTTCCAAAAACGAACCAAAACGGAATCGTGTTATATTTATTCGCCATTTCCGAAAGAGATTGCCAAAGATTCTCTTTTCCGTTTTCCGTATTATCCCCTGCAGAGATTACAAAAGAGGCTTTGTTCATCTTGAAAATCTGCATCGCCGATTCAAAGTTCGGAACGGAAGCACCGGTCCCGATATGGATATCCGAAACCACGCCAAAGCGATACAAGGGTTCCTCCTTGGCCAACCGCCGTTCTTGGGGAATTTCATAAGAAACAATCAATTTTCCCCCGGAGGAAAGCCATAGGTGCGTCGCACCGGAAGGAATACACGTAAAGGGCTCTAAGGTAAATTTCAAGGTGTCAGACCCCTTCATTTCCGCGCCTGTTACCAGGTTACTGGAAGAATACTTGGAAAGGAGTTTTTTAGACGTTCCCCAGCCCAAAGAAAAGTTTTTCCCGATACTCCCCAGATTCGTCACCGAAATCGTCCCGTCTGCACGTCCCGGAACGTCGGTGGAAAATTCGTAGGTAATCTGAGGCGTCTCAGCCGCCGCCGTCACTAAAACAGAGCAAACGGAAAGACATAAGACCAGCACAAGACAGAGGCTGATCCGCTGAAGCATTTTTTTCACAACAACTTACCTCCCTGTAGAGAAACTACAATTTTTTATACCTGTACTCTACCATAAAAAGATTTTAATGTCAATATTATTTTGTCAAAAGTACGATTTTTGTCAAAAATAAGAGCGGACCTGCAAAACTCGGCGTTTGCAGGTCCTTACTTTCTGAAATTATTTGTCACAGCAGGGGTCGGGCTTTGCTTCGGGAGCAGGGTCGCAAGCCGCAACCGTTTGATCGCCGAGGCCCGAGGTTTCGCTGAAAATGACATTCTTCTTCACGGTATCCACCACGTCGGAAGGAATGATCAATTTTGCAGCGCGTCCGTTGGCAACGTTCGTCAACGCTTCGTATTTTTTTAACTCCAGAACCGTGGCGTCGATTCCCGCCTCCATCAAAGCGCGAAGACCGTCTGCTTCCGCCTTTTTCGCAAGATAAATGGCTTGGGCTTCCCCTTCGGCACGAGCAATGCGAGCGTCTCTCTCCCCTTCTGCGGCAAGAACCATCGCGCGCTTATCACCCTCGGCACGGGTGATGGAGGCCTCTTTATGACCTTCCGCCTGAAGCAGGGTTTCCCGACGATCCCGCTCCGCCTTCATCTGCTTTTCCATCGCAGCCTGAATGGCGGCAGGGGGAATAATATTCTTCAATTCCACGCGGGTGATCTTGATTCCCCATTGATCGGTGGCTTCGTCCAAAATCCCCGTCAGTTTTCCGTTGATCGTATCCCGAGAGGTCAGGGTGCTGTCCAGATCCATTTCCCCGATGATGTTGCGCAGGGTCGTCGCCGTCAGATTGGAAAGAGCATTGACGGGATTGACCACGCCGTAAGTATACATTTTGGCATCAAAAATACGATAAAAGACCACCGTATCAATTTGCATCGTGACGTTATCCTTGGTGATAACGGGCTGGGGCGGAGAATCCAGAACCTGCTCCTTCAGCGTTACCTTTTTGGAAATTTTCTCCAAGAATGGTATCTTCAAATGCAAGCCCGCAGACCACGTGGTGCGGTATTTTCCCAAAAATTCAATCACGAATTCGTGGGCCTGAGGAACGATGCGCAGACAACTGAACAAGATCACAGCGACTGCGGCAACGATTAAAATGATAACAAATTCTTCCATATCGGATATCCTCCTTATTTCTTTTGAAACGGAAGCAAGACGACAAGCGCTGTTCCCGCTTCCGTTTTATTATATCATATTATTCCGCAAAATGCAAGAGAACCACGGAATTTTTATGCTTTTTTATTGAGTTTTTCATCCAAGGTTTCCACGTGGCGCTTGATTGCTTCAAAGGTTTCATCGCTGACGTCGTGCTCGATCTTGCAGGCGTCGCAGGCCGCCGTTTCCTCGTTCACACCAAGTGCAAGGAAAAAGGAGGTCAGAACCTTATGGCGTTCAAAGGTTCTTTCCGCGATCTCACGTCCCACATCGGTCAGAATCAAAGAGCCGTCCTCCAAGACGTTCAAATATCCCCCCTGTTTCAGAAGTCCTACGCCGCGGCTGACACTGGGCTTGCTGAAGCCCATCGATTCCACCACGTCGATGGAACGGACCCGACTTTGCTTTCGGGAAAGCTGCAAAATCGTTTCCAGATACATTTCGCCCGATTCCAGAAGTCGCATAACTACACCTCAAAAAATTCTATCTCTTACCTACTATTATAACACAAAATAAAAAAAAATCAAGTCCCCCGAAGCAAACCTCCCCTTTCCCGAAAAAGGGCACAAAAATCCCCCCGCATAAAGGCGGGGGAATTCTTATGATTTCAAAGAAAATCAATACTTCTTACGAGTTTCGTAGGTGGTGTGAAGCAGGTGATGTGCCTTATGTCCGCCGGCTTCGCCCAGATAGTTCTCGTAAATCTCCTTCACGATGGGGGACTCGTGAGACTTACGCAGGGTGCAAGCGGCATCCTGATTGTACAGACCTGCAGCCCGCAGACCGCGGATATCCACGTTGGCACGGGTATACGCGTCGTGGATGGGCTGACCGCCGCCGTTAACGCATCCGCCGGGGCAAGCCATAACCTCGATGAAGTGATAATTTGCCTCGCCTGCCTTGATCTTGTCAAGGAGTCTGCCTGCGTTCGCAGTTCCGCTGACAACGGCAACTTTTACTTCGGTTCCCGCAACGTTGTAGGTGGCTTCCTTGACGCCTTCCATTCCGCGAACGTCGGTGAAATCAACGGAAGCAAGCTCCTTGCCCTCCAGCTTTTCAACGACGGTGCGCAGTGCAGCTTCCATAACGCCGCCCGAAGCGCCGAAGATGTGGCCCGCTCCCGTAGCGATACCGAACAGGGGATCAAATTCTTCGT
Source organism: Clostridia bacterium (assembly GCA_017623895.1). Taxonomy (GTDB): domain Bacteria; phylum Bacillota; class Clostridia; order Oscillospirales; family UBA644; genus RGIG995. Next base: position 20,347 of record JAGAOB010000067.1, on the reverse strand, counting down.
CGGGAAGCTTTTCCCAAATCAGACCGACCTTGCGGATCATCTTCGCCAGCTCACGGGTAGTGAGGGCGGCGTCAATGTCGTTCAGACCGTCCACCTTGTAGCCTTCCCGAGTCCGTTCGAACTTTTTGGCGGTACAGGGCATAATGCTGACCACGAAAACGTCCTTGGGATCCCATCCCATCTTCTCTGCGTAGTAGGACTTCATCAAAGCGCCGTACATTCCCTGAGGAGATTTGCAGGAGGAGAGATTGGGGATAAATTCAGGATAATAGTGTTCACAGTACTTGACCCAACCGGGAGAGCAGGAGGTGATCAGAGGCAGAGCTCCGCCCTTGGAGAGACGGTTCATAAACTCGGTACCTTCTTCAATGATGGTAACGTCGGCAGCAACGTCCACGTCCACCACGGCGTCAAAGCCGAGACGGCGAAGAGATGCAACCAGCTTTCCTTCGGCGTTGGTTCCGATGGGAGCACCGAACTCTTCGGCGATCTGTACGCGAACGGAGGGAGCAGGAGCAACCACCACGTGCTTGGTGGGATCGGCGATTGCCTTGAAGACCGCTGCGGTATCATCCTTTTCGGTGAGGGCGGCGGTGGGGCAAACGACGGTACACTGACCACAACCGATACAAGCCACGTCCTTCAGATCCAGATCGAAGGCACAGCCGATATGGGTATTGAATCCGCGCTCGTTTGCACCGATAACGCCTACGCCCTGATTGTGGCGGCAAACAGCGGAGCAACGGCGGCAGAGGATACACTTTCCGTTGTCACGGATCAGATAGGGGTTGGTGTTTTCCACCTCCGAAGGAGTTTTTGCACCTTGGAAGCGATCGCAATCGACCCCATATTCCAACGCCAGCTTCTGCAGCTCGCAGTTTTGGCTGCGGGGGCAGGAGAGGCACTTCATATCGTGGTTGGAGAGGATCAACTCCAGCGTCGTTTTGCGAGATTCGATGACCTTGGGCGTGTCGGTAAGAACTTCCATACCCTCAGCAACGGGATAAACGCAGGCGGCAGCCAGAGCGCGAGCACCCTTGACTTCGCAGATGCAGATACGGCAAGCGCCGATCGCATTAATATCTTTCAAAAAGCACAGGGTCGGAATACGGACACCGGCTTGGTTGGCAGCCTCGAGAATGGTCGTTCCTGCAGGAACGGTTACGGGGATGCCGTTAATTTTCAAATTCACGTCAGCCATTTCCACAAACCTCCTTATTTCTTAGTGATAGCGCTGAACTTACAGGTGCCAATACAAGCACCGCACTTCACGCACTTGTCGGTATCGATGGCAACGGCGGGCTTCTTCTTGCCGGGCGCGGTGTAATCGGTAACGTAAATGGCAGAAGCGGGGCAGGCACGCATACACATACCACAGCCGAAGCACTTGTCAGAGATGACGCTGTATTTCAGCAGGTTCTTACATACGCCCGCGGGACAGGTTTTGTCCACGATATGGGCAACATATTCGTCGCGGAAGAACTTCAAGGTAGACAGCACGGGGTTGGGAGCAGTTTGTCCCAGACCGCAGAGAGAGTTTTCCTTAATATAATAGCACAACTCTTCCATCTTGTCCAGATCTTCCAGGGTTGCTTTTCCGTCGGTGATCTTGGTCAGCATTTCCAGAAGACGGCGGGTTCCGATACGGCAGGGCGTACACTTACCGCAGGATTCGTCCACGGTGAATTCCAGGAAGAACTTGGCGATGTCAACCATACAGTTGTCTTCGTCCATAACGATCAATCCGCCGGATCCCATCATAGAGCCGATGGCAATGAGGTTATCGTAATCGATGGGAACGTCCAGATGCTCTGCGGGGATACAGCCGCCGGAGGGACCGCCGGTCTGCGCCGCCTTGAACTTCTTGCCGTTGGGGATTCCTCCACCGATTTCCTCGATGATGGTGCGCAGGGGAGTTCCCATAGGAACCTCAACCAGTCCGGTGTTGGTGATCTTACCACCCAAAGCGAAGACCTTGGTACCCTTGCTCTTTTCCGTACCGATGGAACGGAACCAATCCACGCCCTTCAGAATGATCTGAGGAATGTTGGCGTAGGTTTCCACGTTGTTCAGAACGGTGGGTTGTGCAAACAAACCCTTGACTGCGGGGAAGGGAGGACGGGGTCTGGGCTCGCCGCGCTTTCCTTCGATGGAGGTCATCAAAGCGGTTTCTTCACCGCAAACGAAGGCGCCTGCGCCCAAACGGATGTCCAGATCAAAGTTAAAGCCGGTTCCGAAAATATCCTTACCCAGCAAGCCGTATTCCCGAGCCTGCTGAATGGCAATAGACAAGCGCTTGACGGCGATGGGATATTCGGCACGGATGTAAACGTAGCCCTGATCTGCACCGATGGCGTAAGCGGCAATCGCCATAGCCTCGATGACGGCGTGGGGGTCCCCCTCCAAAACGGAACGGTCCATAAACGCACCGGGGTCCCCTTCGTCGGCGTTACAGCAGACGTATTTTTTATCGGATTGGGAGGCACGGGCAAATTTCCACTTCATACCCGTGGGGAAGCCTGCGCCGCCGCGTCCGCGGAGTCCGGAATCGAGCATCGTTTGGATGACGTCCTCGGGAGTCATTTCCGTCAGGACTTTTCCAAGAGCCTTGTACCCGTCCATTGCGATGTATTCGTCGATGATTTCAGGGTCGATCACACCGCAGTTGCGCAGTGCGACGCGCATTTGCTTTTTGTAAAAGGCAGTATCGTTCAGGGAATAATGCTCTTCGGCAGCAGCCTCTTCCCCTTCCGCCTTGTCCTTATAGACCAGACGCTCCACGGGACGGCCCTTCAGAAGGTGCTCTTCCACGATTTCGGGAAGATCCTCTTCCTTAACCATACTGTAGAACGTGCCGTCGGGATATACGATCATAATGGGACCCAAAGCACAGAGACCGAAGCAGCCCGTCTGAACGACCTTAACTTCGTTTTCCAGTCCCTTTGCCTTGATTTCTTCTTCAAGTCTGGTGTGCAGCTTTGCGCTGCCGGAGGATGTACAACCGGTACCGCCGCAAATCAAAACGTGAGAACGAATCATTGATTTTCTTCCTCCTTAATCACAGATTGGGATTGTAAGCGCCGATGGTGTAGTCATTGACGACCTTACCGCCCTTGATGTGATCCTCGATAACCTTTTTGGCCTTTTCGGAATCCATCTTAACGTAGGTCACCTTTTCCTTGCCCTGCTGATACACCTCAACGATGGGCTCGTACTGGCAAAGGCCGATGCACCCCGTCTGAGTGACGGTGACGGTTTCGGACAGTCCCTGCTTGGAAACCTCTTCCGCGATTGCGTTGAGGACGGGACGGGCGCCTGCAGCAATGCCGCAGGTGGCCATACCGACAACGATACGGATGGTGTTGTCGTTCGCTTCACGAACGGCGACCTTTCCCTTCATACGTTCTCTGATGGCTTCAAGTTCTGCAAGAGTTTTCATGAATTTTACGCCTCCATTTTATATGATTCATTTTTTTAACGCTTGGTACTGTTCCTCCAGAGAGCCGCGGATCCAATCGAGGATCTCAAACTCTCCGAGGGATATCTCCTCTCCCAGAATACTGCGAAGCTCTTTGGTATCGAGCTTTACGGTGCCCGCGGGAGTAGAATGCAGGAAAAGATAATCGATTTCAGGGTGTCCCTGAATCAAAACAACAAGGGTGTCGACCACGTCTCCCAAGGGAGTAAAGTCGATGCTCGTGGTATCAAAGGTTGCGCGAACGGTCGTTCCGCAACCGATGGGGTCGGTCTCTTTCGGAACCGATACGATGGAAAGACATCCTCCCGTCTGCTCGCTGGCAAGCTTCAGCAGGGGGATTCCCATTCCGACGCGCCGCGTGGTGCGCGTGGTACAAAAGGGATCCGTCACGGATTGCACCATTTCGGGAGACATCCCTTTTCCGTCATCGGTGATGGTTAGGGTTAAACGTCCCGACTCGGTTTCTTCGAGAAGGATCGAAATGTTTTTTGCCTCTGCCGAAACCGAATTTTGGGCAATGTCAAGGATATTTAAGGAAAGTTCTTTCATCGCTTCAGGAACTCTATCAACCGCGTTCGGACCAATGCGGAAGAATAGGGTTCATCCTCCAGATCGAGAAAATGCTCTGCCTCGTTGATCTTGCCCAATTCGTGGGCGTCGGAGGAGCAGAGGGTGATACAGTCCAATCCCTGCTCCGCCAAAATCTCATCCCTTTGGTCTAAATCGTTGAACTCCACGCAGGAAAAACCGTATTCCTTGGGAACGGAGCCTAACACGGCGATCATTCCGTTGGACGGGCGATCGATATGGGCGGGATATAAAACGCCGCCGTACCGATCCACTAATGCGATGGCGCCGTCTATGTCCAGATCGGTGGCGTTGATCAGCAGCGTTTCTTCCGTTTCCAGAAGATTGTCGTCGCTGTCCACGATCCATTGGTTCCCGAAAATTTCGGGACGGTTCCGAATCGGAAGGATCCGCGGATGAATCTCGGCATCAAAGGCCATCGCTTGCTCCAGCGTGGGAAACAGGACGATAAGATGAATGTCTTCCGCGGTGGTCAGCTCCATTCCTGCCACGGGCACGATTCCAAAGGCGTTGCACGCTTCAAAAAAAGCGGGACAATTGCGGCAGGAATTGTGATCGGTCAGGGCAAGGAGCGTCAACCCCTTAAGGGAAGCCATCCCCGCAATGTTCGCAGGGGTCATATCGTCGTCTCCGCAGGGAGAGAGGCAGGAGTGAATGTGTAAATCGTAATAATAACGGCTCATACGCCTAAAAGAGAACCGATGCTGCAGCACAGGTCAAAGGAAGTTCGGGAGCTGCGGTAAAGGTTGATTCCTTTCTCGCAAGCCAACGCGATCACGTCGGGCTCCACCACGGAATCCTCTGCCACGATAACGCAGGCAGGATCCGCCAACGCCGCCACGGCCACGATGTTGCGGTTGGTCATAATCGTCACCCAAGCGTCGCCGCTTTGTGCACGACCCATCACCCAGCTCAACAGATCCCCCGCATAGCCTCCCGTGACGTCACGGTCGGGGTCGGGCTCGGAAAGAAGCTGAAGCTCCAATCGTTCCCTCAGTTGCTTTGCGGTCATTTCGGTTCCTCCCCTCTCGGGGGGACGTCCTTGGGAGATTTTCCCTTCAAAACGTCCTTCCACTTCATAATGCAATCGTGCTCGTTGGCATCACCGCACACCACGTCTTCCGCAAGGGCAAGACAGGTGGGAGCGCCGCAGGCACCGCAGTCCAGATCGGGGAATTGCCCCCGCAGGCGCTGAATCTCGGACATCTTCCGCATCGCGGCGGAGATATCTGCATCCAATTGCAAGATCGGTGCGTATTTTAACGGATTGTTCCAAAGATACTCTTCGGGGATTTCGGCAGAATCGGCCTTGAGTGCCGATCCGACCCGATTTTGAGACACGGGCAGATACCGACGCAGGGACTGCAGACGTGCCTTTGAAATGTACGGATTTACCACGGTAAGAGCGCCGCCCACACAGCCTCCGCTGCAGGCGTTCAGCTCGACGAATTCCAGCCCGGAAATGTTTCCGTTATCGATTTCGTCCAAAACCTTGATCACGTTTTCCATCCCGTCGGCGGCAAGATACTTGTCGTTAAACAATGCAGAGGCTTCGCCCCCCGATCCTGCCCAGCTGATCCCGATCAATCCCGTCTTGGACAGGGAGATGGGGGTGGTGATCTTGTTCATCACGGGGACGAGACGGAAATAAACGTCACTCATAGACAGGGTTCCGTCAATGGCACTTTTTTCGATGCCGATGGGGTTCTTCACATAGCTGACCTTTGCGGGACAGGGAGAAATGAAGAACACGCCGATCTCCTCATCCTTGAGCTCGGGGTGGTTTTTCTTTGCCTCTTGTTTTGCGAGACGGGCTGCCATTTCCACGGGGGGAAGCAGGGGCAGCACGTTTGCACACAGAGAGGGAAACCGCGCCGAGATCATCCGCACGATGGCGGGACAGGCGGAAGAGATCACGGGTTTTTTGATGTCGGGACGGCGAAGATAGCAACGAGTATATTCGGAAATCAATTCCGCAGCCCGCGCAACCTCGTACACGTCGTCAAACCCACAGCCCAACAGCCCCGTCAGGACGAAATCCACGTCCTCCAAATTGTCGAACTGTCCGTAAAGGGCCGGAGCGGGAAGCGCAATCTTCCAGCGGAAGCGATCCAATACGGAATAATCGTCGTAGGTGGCCTTTTTCGCCTTATGAGGACAGACTCGAATACATTCCCCGCAGTCGATGCATCGCTCGGATCGGATCACGGCGTGACCGTCCCGAATCCGAATTGCCTCGGTGGGGCAACGCTTCAAGCAGGCAGTACAACCCTTACACCGTTCCCGAAGAAGGGAAACGGAGTGAAGATTCGACATACGGAAAACCTCCTTTCAACAAGGATCTTCCGTCAGCGAGCAGCCTCGGGAAGAAAGACTTCCATCGTTACGGTGGTACCCTTCCCGACCTCGGACTCGATCTGCATACGGTCGGTATAACGCTTCATATTCGGCAAACCCATTCCTGCGCCGAAGCCCAGAGAACGAACGTTATCCTTTGCGGTGGAGTATCCCTCCTGCATCGCAAGAGAAACATCCTTGATCCCCGGTCCCGTATCCGAAAGAACGATCTGGATCCGGTCGGGGTAAAGGATCACGTCGGCGGTGCCGCCGTTGGCGTGAATGACCATATTGATCTCGCCCTCGTACATCGCGATGGAAACACGGCGGATGGTTTCGGGATCCATAGAAAGCTGACGAAGCAGCTTTTTCACCTTTACGGAAGCTTCTCCCGCAGAGGCAAAGTTGTCGCCCGCAACGTCAAAATGAAATCTTACGGGCTCACTCATAACGTTGACACGCTCCCACCCACAAGACCGGTCGCGTACAGCTTTCCGCAAGCGGGATACATCCGCTCTGTGGTAGCAAGCACGATGATCCCCGCCTCTTCGGCGGCCTCGATCACTTCTTTGGGGGGATTTTTTCCGCGGACGAAAACGATGCAACGCATATCCATTATTTCAGCGGTACGGACGACCTGAAGGTTGATCAGCCCCGTAAGCAGGACTGCTTGATCCTTGACAAATGCAAGGACGTCACTCATCATATCCGAACCGCAAGCGGAATGGACTTCGTTTTCCAAAAGCTCTTCGCCGCAGAGCACCTCTGCTTCAAGAAGCTCGGCGATGGTGCTGATTTTCATTCGATGACTCCTCCAAACCGAATTCGGCAAATCCGAACACGGAGAATCAGTTCATATATTTTTCCAGAATGCCGGGAACGTCTGCCGCGGTAATTTTACCGTAAACGTCGTCCCCGACGGTCATAACGGGAGCAAGTCCGCAGCATCCGATGCAGCGAGTCGCTTCCAGAGAAAACTTTCCGTCGTCGGTAATTTCTCCGCCCTTGATCTTCAAAACTTCGCAGCATTTGTCGAAGATCGCCTGAGAATCCTTAACGTAGCAGGCAGTACCGAGGCAAACGCCGATGACGTACTTACCCTTGGGATTCAGAGCAAACTGTGCGTAGAAGGTGGCAACGCCGTACACTTCCTCAACGGGGATATTCAGCCCCTCTGCAATGATGGTCTGGACTTCAATGGGAAGATAGCCGTAAATATCCTGCGCCTTCTGCATAACGGGCATCAGAGCGCCTTGCTGATCTTTCAGAGAAGCGATGACGTCGCGTAGCTCCCGTTCCTGTTCGGGCGTTCCCTTGAAGGGGACCTTCGAGATTTTGTTACCCATAGTGTTACTTCCTCTCTTGGTTTGTTTTTGCTATTGTAACTGTTCTGTCGGACAGTATATTGCATCTTATTATAACATAGTTTTCGCGGGAAGTAAAGAGGTATTTTGTAAAATAATTGCGAATTTCGTACTATGTATTATAATATACGCGCGCGAGCGGCATTTTTTGCATAAAAAAATCCTTCGAAACATACATTGCCCCGAAGGATTGATTTTTTTTCGTGAACCTCAGCACGCACGCTGCCCCGAAGGATCGTTTTATACTTTCCGTAAGCCTCGAAGCGTGCAATGCCCCGAATTACATTCAGTGAACCTCGTAGCGGTGAAGCGCGATCACTCTTCCCAAAATCTGCACCTCGTCGGCGTAGATGGGGGCGTACGCATCGTTTTCGGGCTGAAGACGAATCCTCCGCCCGTCCCGATAAAACCGCTTGACCGTGGCCTCGTCACCCAAAAGAGCGACGACGATCTGCCCGTCCTCTGCCACGGGAGTACGCAATACGATGATAATATCCCCGTCGAGGATCCCTGCGTTGATCATACTGTCTCCCCGCACGGTAAGGGCAAAGGTCTCCCGATCCCGAATACGGTCGGCAGGGACCTGAATATAATCCTCAATATCCTCCAGGGCAAGGATCGGTTGACCTGCGGTGACCCGACCCACCACGGGAATTTTCACATAAGCGCCGCTCGACGGCTGATTGGTCAGACGGATCACCCGTTTTTTATTGGGCTCCTTGGAGATCAAGCCCTCTTCACAGAGCTGGTTCAGATGATAATGCACCGTAGCGGGAGAAGACAGCCCCACCGCCTTGCAAATTTCCCGAACCGAGGGAACGTATCCGTCTTCGGTCACTCTTGCCGTGACGAATTCCAGAATTTCAGCCCGTTTTTCATCCCGTTTCGACATCGCTTTTCTCTCCTATTCTTTTGCTGCGCGCAACGCCAACGCCACGGTTTTTCCGTCCCGAAGGCTGCCGTCCCGCGCTTGCTTATAAAATTCATCAAAGGTCATTTTTACCGTGCACAGAAATTCATCCTCGTCCGGGTCGGTTTCCCCGAAGGATTCCACCTCCGCAAGAAACAGATAAACCAATTCCTCGCAATATCCGGGGGTGGGATAAAACTCCCCCAAGGGAGTCAGCCTCCCCACGGCACCCGTTTCTTCCCGCAATTCCCGCAATGCCGCTTGCTCGGGAGTCTCTCCTTCTTCAATCAGACCCGCGGGAGCCTCGGTCACGTACTCCCCGAAGGCGTGGCGGTATTGACGAACCAGATACACGGTCCCGTCCCGATCCACGGGCAGAATACAGACGGCAGGCTTGTGCTCCACGATTTCTCGAGAGGCGACGACTCCGTTTTCCAATTCCACACGGTCCACCCGAACCGACAGAATGACACCGTCGAATTTACGGGCTGAATCAAAAACCTTTCGCTTTGCCAAGAAAAGAACACCGCCTCACTTTGGATTTCGACCTTATTATAACACAGTTTTCCCCGTTTGTAAATACGTGTTCGCAAAATTTTCGAAAATTTATTCTAAAAACACATTTGTTGTTGGGAGGAACGCTTATGCAAAGGGATCTTCAAACCCCGTTTCCCGATGAAAAGCCCACGGTATTCGGGCGGAGCAGAATGGGAAACGATCTGGAAGAATACCGGTGGGGTGATCAGGAAAAATCCATTCTGTTTTTGTCGGGCTTCACAAGTGCAGATCGTCCGATTTCTCAGCTTCTGATCCAATGGAAAAACCATCTGAAGCAAGCTGAAAAATACGGTGAAGCCTTCGGGGATTTCGACCTGAAATCCCTTAAAAACAAATGTCGGATCCGTATAATTCCCGTGTTGAATCCGGATGCATACGTATTAAACCAAAACGGTTTAAAAGAAAAAGGGATTTTTCCTTCAAAAACAGCGAAAAATCCGAGTATTGATTCTGTTATTGAAACAAATTATCGCGGTGTAAATCTAAACCAAAACTTCAATGCAAATTGGCTAAAAATGCGAATGGAGCATCCTGAAAAAAAGGACATCGGGCCCTTCCCCGAGAGTGAGGCGGAAACCGCGTCGCTCACCGCCCTTTTGCGAAAGGATCTTCCTCGGGCTTCCGTGATTCTGCGGTGGCAAAATCCCGCACTTCGTTACCCCCGTCAAGCCCTGCCCAGAGAGGTTCGGGAGGCCGTCTTTTTGGGACAGTACTCCGCCCTCCCCGTCTCTCCTGCCGACGACAACGACGGCACGGCGTTTCAATGGCTCTCGGATCGAGGCGTCAGGGTTTTGGAGATCGGTCTGAACGAAACCTCCCCAAAACATTACGCCCGTTGGAGGGACCTTTTGACGATGTGTGCCGCCTTGACGTGAGAAAAAACTCGAATTGTCATAAAAAAGTACGGCTTTGACCTTGCATTTTTCCGTGAAGTATGCTATAATGTATAGTAAATTAAAAGAATTACCGCACCCGCGTGCGGGTATAAAAGGTGAAGAAATATGAAAGATCAACTTTACGCAGTGAAAGAACGGGCACAACAAGCGCTGGATCAGGCGACCACCTCCGAGGAATTAGAAGCAGTTCGGGTCCGCTTTGCAGGAAAAAAGGGAGAATTGACCGCCCTTTTGTCTCAAATGGGGAAATTGACCCCCGAAGAACGTCCTATCATCGGACAGATCGCAAACGAAGTGCGCACATTCATTGATGCGGGCATCCGCGGAAAGAAGGCAATCCTTGAGCAGGCAGAATTGAACCGCCGTCTGGAAAAGGAGGCGCTGGACGTGACCCTCCCGGGCAAAGACCGCCCTATGGGGAAACAACATCCTCTGAATCTGGTTCTGGACGAGATCAAGGACGCCTTTATCAGTATGGGCTTCTCCATTGCGTCGGGACCCGAGGTGGAATATGACTATTACAATTTCGAAGCCTTGAATATTCCCCAAGACCACCCTGCAAGAGATACTCAGGACACCTTCTATTTCTCCCCCGAAATGCTGCTTCGCACGCAAACCTCCTCGGTTCAGGTCCGCGTTATGGAGCAGACTCAACCCCCCATTCGGGTCATTTCTCCGGGACGGGTGTTCCGTATTGACGAGGTAGACGCGACCCACTCCCCCATCTTCCATCAGATCGAGGGACTTGTTGTAGATAAAGGCATCACGATGGCTCACCTGAAGGGAGCCTTGGAATTGATTTCCAAAAAGCTGTTCGGGCCTGAAACAAAGACCCGTATCCGCCCCGACTTTTTCCCCTTCACCGAGCCCTCTGCGGAAATCTCCATTTCCTGCTTCAAATGCGGAGGCGAGGGATGTAAGTTCTGCAAAAACGAGGGTTGGATCGAAATCGGCGGTGCGGGAATGGTCAATCCCAAGGTCTTGGCTCATTGCGGCATCGACCCCGAGGTATATTCGGGCTTTGCCTTCGGTATGGGGCTGGAGCGCTTGGTTATGGGTCGCTACGGCGTAGACGACATTCGGATGTTTTACGATAACGACGTCCGTTTCTTGAATATGTTTTAATCGGACGAAAGAAGGGAAAAAGATATGAACGTATCCTATCGCTGGCTGAAAGAATATACGCCCGTGGACGCAGCGGACAAGACCGTTGCCCACGAATTGAATATGACGGGAACCGAGATCAAGGGCTTCCGTCGCTTGGACGAGGGGATCTCCAACGTCGTGGTCTGCAAGATCCTCTCCATCGAACAGCATCCCAACGCAGACAAGCTCGTCGTCTGTATGGTAGACGCGGGGGAAGAAGAGCCCCTTCAGATCGTTACGGGCGCAAAAAATATGCAAGTTGGGGATCTGGTCCCCTTGGCAAAGCATAAATCCACCCTGCCTGACGGGACCAAGATCGAACGGGGCAAACTCCGCGGCGTGGTCTCCAACGGAATGTTCTGCGGCGTAGAGGAATTGGGACTTACCGTCAACGATTACCCCGACGCCATTTCCGACGGCCTTTTGATTCTGAAAGAAGGAACCGTGGGCAAGGACATTCGGGAGCAGCTGGGATTGGACGATACGGTCTTTGAAGCGGACATTATGACCAACCGCCACGACTGTCTTTCGATGATCGGAGTAGCACGGGAAGCGGCGGGGACCTTCCGCCTTCCCCTGACGGTAAAAGAGCCCGTAGTCAAGGGCGAGGGAAAAAAGGCGTCAGAGTATCTGAAGGTTACCATTCAAGACAAGGATCTGTGCCCCCGCTACTCTGCCCGCATCGTCACCGACGTAAAAATTGCCCCCTCTCCGATGTGGATGGTGGAACGGCTTCGTGCCTGCGGCATCCGAGCCATTAACAACATCGTGGACATTACGAACTACGTGATGATGGAATACGGACAGCCGATGCACGCCTTCGACTACGCTTGTCTTGACGGCGGTCATATCACCGTCCGCAGAGCAAAGGACGGAGAGGTGATGAAAACCCTCGACGAGCAGGACAGAGCCTTGGATTCCGATATGCTGGTCATCGCCGACGACGGAAAGCCTGTGGCCGTTGCGGGAGTTATGGGAGGAGCGAACAGCGAAATTACCGAAAGCACGACCACCGTCGTTTTTGAATCCGCAAACTTTTTCGGAGCTTCCGTGCGCCGCACCGCAAAGAAATTGGGAATGCGTACCGAGGCCTCGGCACATTTTGAGAAAAATATCGATCCTCAAATGACCGTTGCGGCTCTGAACCGCGCCTGCGAACTGGTAGAGGAATTGGGAGCAGGCAAGGTCTCTCCCGACGTGATCGATGAGGATTACAGCAGCAAAACTCTGCGTTGCATCCCCCTGGAGGCCGATTGGATTCGTAATTACGTCAACGTTCCCGCCACCGACGAGATGATCAAGGAAATGCTGGAGCGGGTCGGATTTTCCGTGGATCTTTCCGCAGGCACCGTTACCGTCCCCTCCTTCCGATCTGACGTAGAAAGCAAGTACGATATTTCCGAGGAGGTTGCCCGCTTCTACGGTTACGACAACATCCCCTCCTACTCCTTCTCCGCAGACATCAAATCGGGAGGATTGACCGAAGAACAGAAATTTGAGAAAAATCTGCGCATCGCCCTGCGCTCCGTGGGATTCAGCGAAATCGAGACCTACTCCTTCGTTTCTCCCAAGGGAGCAGACAAGATTTTGTTGGCAGAGGACGACGAAAAGCGCAATTATCTGAAAATCAAAAATCCCTTAGGGGAAGACACCTCCGTGATGCGTACCACCTCCCTCCCCTCGATGCTGGAGGTCCTTGCGGGAAATTACAACAACCGAATCCCCTCCGCCCACCTTTACGAGGTAGCAACGGTTTATCGCAAAAACGCCGAAGAAGGCAAACTTCCCGAAGAACCCAAGATCGTGACCTTGGGTGCTTACGGCGACGGAATCGATTTTTACGATTTGAAGGGACGCCTCGCAGAGGTTTTGGATGCTATGGGCATCGGAGCAATTTCTTACGTCCCCTGCAAAACCAATCCGTCCTATCATCCGGGGCGCACGGCACAGATCCAATCGGGAAATACCGTTTTGGGCGTATTCGGTCAGATCCACCCCACCGCGGCCAAGAATTTTGACCTTGCAGGGGAAATCTACGGAGCAGAGCTTTCACTGAAGGACCTGTTTGCCTGCGCCGAAAGCAAAAAGGAATACAAGCCGCTTCCCAAATTCCCCGCCGTCACCCGCGACTTGGCGCTGGTCTGCGACGAATCGGTCCTTTCGGGAGAGATCGAAGCAAAAATCCGTACCGTTGCGGGAGCAATTTTGGAGGACGTCAAAGCCTTTGACGTTTACCGAAGCGCGGCCTTGGGCGAATCCAAGAAGAGCATCGCCTATTCTCTGACCCTGCGGGATCCTCAAAAAACCCTTACCGACGCGGATATCGATCCCGTGGTTCAGGATGTTCTGGCGGCACTGCAGGCCGACGGAATCACGTTGAGACAGTAAACGACTTCATTCCATTCTACTTTCGAAAGGAGAAACGACTATGGCAGATCGCAATACCATCACGTTCTCACTGAAAAATCAAAAAGACGACGAAATGAAAAAGACCCTTACGGCGGTCTACGACGCATTGGTGGAAAAGGGATACGATCCCTTGAATCAGATTGTAGGATATCTTCTCTCCGAGGATCCCACCTACATCACCAGCCACAACGGTGCCCGCTCCCTGATCCGCAAATTCGATCGGGACGAAATGCTCCATCAGCTGGTCAAGGCCTATTTGGGTCTGCGTTAAAAGGAGAAGACGATGGACGTTTATACCGAACAGCTGTTCCGCAAGCGCAAAACTCCTCTGGAGTGGCTTCTTCAGATTCTGATCCTCGCCGGATGCCTGGGAGGATCCGTTGTGATTATGATGCTTTTCTCCGCCCTCTCCCCCGAATACGGAACGATGGGAGGGGCGTTGGTGGTGATCATCATTGCGTATTTTGCGTTTAAGTACCAATGGTTTCAGCAGTTTGACCGCGAGTACGAATACCTTTACTTCAACGGAGACGTGGACTTCGACCGCGTCACTGCAAAATCCAGCCGCAAGCGAATCCTTTCCATCAAGGCCGCCGATGTGACCCGCTTCGGCGCCTATCGGGAATCAATCAAATCCAACGTTCCCTTTGACAAAGTCATTGACGTGACCTCGGGCTACGAAACCGAGAACCCCCTTTGCTTCCTCGTCGTTCGCCATCGGGAGCTGGGGAACGTTCTTTTAATCTGGGAACCCAAGGAAGAAATTTTCAACGATATGAAGCGTCGGGTTCAAGTCCCCTTTGAAGCCTGATTTTACGAAAGGACGGCACCGAAGATGAGATCGGTCTATACCGCCCGACAAATGCAAAGCGCAGATCATTACTGCGAGCAAAAACGAAACATTCCAACCCTTACCCTGATGAGCAAGGCCGCCCTTTCCTTGGCAAAGGAATGTGCCAAGCTCGTCTCCCCCTCTGACAGCGTTTTATTCCTTTGCGGGAAGGGGAACAACGGAGGGGATGGGTTTGCCGCGGCACGCATTCTGAAAGAAATGGGGTATTCGGTTACGGTTGCCCTTTTGTGCGGCAGGGAGCTTTCCCCCAACGCCGCCGTGATGTTCCGCACGCTCCCGCCCTCCGCAATTAAGGAGCATACCGATGAAATTCTGATCGCCGCCACCACCGCGGATCTGGTGGTGGACTGCGTTTACGGCACGGGATTTCGGGGGGATCTGCCCAAACAGATCAAAGAAATTTTCAATGCGGTACAGCACAAGCCCATCGTTGCCTGCGATATTCCGTCGGGCGTCTGCTGTGACGACGGGAAGGTCAGCGACGGTGCCCTCTGTGCCAAGATAACGGTGACCTTTGCCGCCTACAAGCCCTGCTTCTTTTTGTATCCCGCCAAGGATTTCTGCGGGAAGGTCGTCCTTGCAGACATCGGAATCACCGAAGACGTGCTACGCCGAAACCAAGGGGTGGGTCTGATCGACGGCGAGTACGTCAAAAGCATCCTCCGTCCCCGACCCGAAAATTCCCATAAGGGAACCTTCGGGACGTTGTTGACCGTCTGCGGATCCAAGACGATGACGGGGGCTGCCTACCTCTCGGCGTCGGGAGCCCTGCGCTGCGGCGTGGGATTGGTAAAAATGGCGTTACCCAAAAGAATCATTCCTATTTTGCAATCAAAGCTCGTCGAGCCCGTATTCACGGAACGAAGAGGCACGATAAAGGCCTCGGCCGTCTTGGCAGGCTGCGGGATGGGAAAGGATAAAAAAGCACTGCGCTTTGCCCTGGAGCAGGCACGCCCCACGGTGCTGGACGCCGACGCGATTAATCTGATTGCGGAAGATCCCACCCTGCTGGATACCTTTCTGCAGCAACACCCCGCGGCACAGGTCATTCTTACCCCGCACCCCGCGGAGCTTGCCCGATTGCTGCAAACCTCTGCCGCAAAAATCGAAGAGGACCGTCTTGCCGCCGTAAAAGAATGTCTGGACCGATGGGACGTGACGGTGGTACTGAAGGGGCATCACACCGTGGTTGCGGACCGAAAACAGACGTTTCTCAATCTCAACGGGAATTCGGGGCTTTCCAAGGGAGGAAGCGGAGACGTTCTGGCAGGAATGATCGCATCCTTTTTTGCCCAAGGATATGCGCCGCTGGACGCCGCGGTTTGCGGAGTCTATCTTCACGGTGCCGCCGCCGATTTTCTGAAAAAGGATCTTTCGGAGCACGGAATGCTTCCGTCGGAGCTTCCCCAAGCCGCCGCCCGTCTTTTGAAAGAGCTTGAAACCATCGCATAAGGAGTACGTTTTATGGAGCAATCCCGATACCGCACCTATACCTCCGTGGATTTGTCCGCCATCCGCCACAATTTCGATACCGTAAAATCTCTGCTTCGGCAGGGGTGTAAGGTGATGTCTGTGGTAAAAGCGGACGGATACGGACACGGTGCTGTGGAAGTAGCAAACACGTTGCGGGACAGCGACTATTTCGGCGTTGCCTGCATCGACGAGGGAATCCAACTTCGGGAAAACGGGATCGAAGCCCCTATTTTGATTTTAGGATACACCTCTCCCAAGGAGGCTCGCCTCCTGACCCGTTGGAGACTGACCCAATGTGCTTTTGACACCGCATACTTAACCGAGCTTCAAAACGAACTGGATCGGGAAGAAACGCTGAAAATTCATCTGAAGATCGACACGGGAATGAGCCGCTTGGGCTTTTACGCCCACGACGCAGAGTCCGCCCTTGCCACGGCGAAGCAGATCTTCGACGTGATGAGCAAAACGCCGTCCTTGGAATACGAGGGGATCTTTACCCACTTTTCCTCCTCGGATGAGCCGAACCTCCCCCACACCGATGAGCAGTTTTCCTGCTTTATGCAGGTTTTGAAGCACTTGGAGGCGCAGGGCATCACCTTTCCTCTGCGTCATTGTGCCAACAGCGGAGCGACTCTGTTTTATCCCGAAATGCATCTGGATATGGTTCGCCCCGGGATCCTCCTTTACGGCTACGCCCCCGATCCCGACGCGGGAGATTTCGGATTGAAGCCCGCGTTGGAGCTGAAGGCCTACGTAGCACAGGTGCATTCCATCAAGCCGGGAGACACGATAAGCTACAATCGCACCTTCCGTGCAGAGAAGCCTATGGACCTTGCCACGGTCTGCATCGGATACGGCGACGGTCTGCATCGGATGCTCTCCCACGGAGCGCCCGTCCTGGTCAACGGAAGACGAACGAAAATTTTGGGTCGCATCTGTATGGACCAATGTGTGGTAGACGTAACCGACATCCCCGTCAAGGCGGGCGATACGGTAACCTTCATCGGGAAAAGCGGCGACGAATTCATCTCTGCCGCGGAGCTGGCGAAGAACGCAAAAACCATTCATTACGAAATTTTGTGCAGTATCGGGAAGCGTATTCCCCGAATTTATAACGAAAAATAACAGGTTGGAACGGAATATGAGAATTGTAATCAAGGTCGGCACCTCCACCCTTGCCCACGCGGGAGGACATCTGAATATCCGCCGCATCGAAACGCTGTGCAAGGTGATAAGCGACCTGAAAAATGCGGGAAACGAACTCATTTTAGTTTCCTCGGGTGCCATCGGTATGGGGGTCGGAAAGCTTTCCCTCAAAGCTCGTCCCACGGATATTCCCACAAAACAAGCCGCAGCCGCGGTGGGACAATGCGAATTGATGTATACGTACGATAAGCTCTTTTCCGAGTACCGTCATACCGTAGCACAAATCCTTTTGACAGGGGACGATTTGAACCACGAGGACCGTCGGAAGAATTTCGAAAATACCCTTTCCCGTCTCCTCGAATTGGGCGTCATTCCCATCATCAACGAAAACGACACCATCGCAACCCAGGAGATCGTCATCGGAGATAACGATACCCTGGGGGCTATCGCCGCCGTTTCCTGCAATGCTGACGTGCTGGTCATCCTTTCGGACATCGACGGACTTTGCACCGCAGATCCCCACAAGGATCCCCACGCAAAGCTGATCTCCGTGGTGGAGGAAATCACCCCCGAGATCATTGCACTTGCAGGAGGGAAAGGCTCCGATCTGGGCACGGGCGGAATGGCAACCAAGCTGCACGCCGCCCAAATCACCACTCAACAGGGCACCGATACGGTCATTCTCAATGGCAGCGATCCCAAAATTCTTTACGCGTTGTTTGAAGGAAAATCCGTCGGAACGCGCTTCTTGGGAAAGGGGAAAAAAGTATGACCACGCAAGAAATCCTGATTCGGGCAAAAGCCGCCGCCCCCGCCCTGAGATCCGCAACGGAGGCACAAAAAAACCGATATCTTTTTTCTATGGCAGATTGCCTTACGGAAAAAACAAGCCGCATTCTTGCCGCCAACGATCTGGACGTGGAAGCCGCCCGCGGCACCGTTTCTGACGTGATGATCGACCGTCTTAAGCTGACCAAGGACCGCATCGCCGCTATGGCAGAGGGCATCCGTCAGGTCGCATCCCTTCCCGATCCCGTGGGACGGGTTCTGACCGAGACGGTACGTCCCAACGGCCTGATCATTGAAAAGGTGGCCGTTCCCTTGGGCGTGGTCGCCATTATCTACGAAAGCCGTCCCAACGTAACCTCCGACGCCGCGGCATTGACCTTAAAATCGGGAAACGCCTGCGTACTGCGCGGAGGAAAAGAGGCCTTCCGTTCCGCAAACGCCGTCACAGAAGCTCTGCGGGAGGGACTGAAGCGGGAAGGAGCAAGCCCCGACCTGGTGCAGTTGATTCAGGACACCACCCGTCAAAGCGCAACCGAGCTGATGAAGGCTGTGGGATACGTGGATCTGCTGATTCCTCGAGGAGGTGCGGGGTTGATCCGTGCCTGCGTGGAAAACGCCACCGTCCCCTGCATCCAGACGGGCACGGGCATTTGCCATATTTACGTGGACGAATCCGCCGATCAAGAGGAAGCGCTGAAGATCATCGAAAACGCAAAGACCTCCCGTCCGTCGGTTTGTAATGCGGAAGAAGTCCTTTTGGTACATCAAAATATCGCAAAAGAATTTCTCCCCAAGCTCAAGACTTGCCTGACCGACGCCCGCGCGACAGAGGGAAAGCAGCCAGTAGAGCTTCGTCTTTGTAAAAGGGCCGCCGAAATCGTTTCGGGAACGCCTGCGGAAGAAAACGACTTTGATACGGAATTCCTCGACTATATTTTAGCCGTAGCCGTCGTGGACGATACCAACGCCGCCATCGCCCACATTTCCGCCCATTCCACAGGACACAGCGAGGCGATTCTCACCCGCACGCCAGAGCACGCCGAAGCCTTCACGCGGGAGGTGGACAGCGCCGCCGTCTACGTCAACGCCTCCACCCGATTCACCGACGGAGGAGAATTCGGGCTGGGATGCGAAATGGGAATCTCCACCCAAAAGCTTCACGCCCGCGGCCCGATGGGCCTGCAAGAGATGACCGCCTACAAATACGTCATCAAAGGAAGCGGACAGATCCGATAAGAAATGTCCGATTGCACAACGTCGCAAAGAAAACAGACAGATCCGATAAGAAATGTCCGATTGCACAACGTCGCAAAAGAAAGCAGACGGACCAAATAAAAACGTCCGCTTGCACTACGTCGGAAAAAGAAGCGGACAACCGGAAAAAAGAAGTCCCGCACAGCGAAATGCTTTGCGGGATATTTTTATACCGTTTTGGGCTTGAATAAGTTTGTTTTTTGCGGTTTTTTCGAATTTTTATAAGATTCAAAATTTTTTCTATATACCATATCGGTTTGCAAATTTGCATTAATCATTGCTTTCCCTGCGACGAAGCACGAAGGCAAGGACTTCCGTTATCAGGGTAATCCCCACCGTCATAAAGGCCAATTCCAAAAAGGTCCCAACGTACTCCGTGCTCCCGAGAGGGCCGCCGAAACGGGCCATTCCGAGGAAAAAAAACGAAAGGGTCAAATAAAGCAGCGTCACGTATTTTCCCACAAACAAGAGCTCCCGCAGATAGGAAGGGGATCCGAAAATTTTATCGACAAGTTTCATCAAAATTCTCACCTCGCTATCTATCATACCACATCCGTCCCGATAAAGTCAACACATAAAATTTTCCTGTCCCTCATAAAATGGACAGGGTGATATAACAATGCTGACACATCTTGCCTCTGCCTTTGGAACGGTAACGGCGGGCGCGCTGACCGTCTACGGACTTTACGCCACCGTCAAAGCTCGATTTCTGCCCATTCGGGCGTTTCCCGCGATGATGAGACAGATTCGTGCCCCACAACGAACGGGGCGCACCGTCTCCCCCTTCCGCGCCTTTGCCACCTCCCTTGCGGGCACTATTGGTGTGGGAAATCTGACGGGGGTCTCCCTTGCCGTTGCGCTGGGTGGTGCAGGCGCCGTATTCTGGATGTGGGTCTCGGCATTTCTGTGTATGACGGTAAAATATTTTGAGGTGTTTCTTGCCCTGAAGCATCAGCCCAAAGACGAGACCCACTACGGATTTGCTCCGATGGAGTACCTGAAAAAAGCCACGGAAAGCAAGCTGTTTGCCGGAGTATTTGCTCTGTTCGGAGTCGGATCCTCCCTTGTTATGGGGAGTATGATTCAAACCAACGCCGCAGCAAAGGCGGCAGAGGAAGCTTTTGCCCTTTCCCCGTGGGTGGTGGG
>JAGAOB010000066.1 GCA_017623895.1 Clostridia bacterium | reverse complement strand
TCGGTTTCACGGAAGGGGGGAGAGACCTTATTTTTTACAATTTTGACTCGCGGACGGGATCCGTAGGCTTCCGTCCCGTTTTTCAAGGTTTCAATTCTGCGAACGTCGAGACGGACCGAGGCGTAGAATTTCAAAGCGTTTCCGCCCGTGGTCACCTCGGTGGGACCGTACATAACGCCGATTTTAGAGCGCAACTGGTTAATAAAGATGCAGATACACTTCGTCTTCGAAATGATGCCTGCCAATTTCCGCAACGCTTGAGACATCATACGTGCGTGAAGACCAACGTGGGAATCTCCCATATCGCCTTCGATTTCCGCCTTCGGAACCAGCGCTGCGACCGAGTCTACCACGATAATGTCGACTGCTCCCGATCGGACCAGAGTTTCGGTGATTTCCAAGGCCTGCTCTCCGTTGTCGGGCTGAGATACCAAAAGCGAATCTACGTCAACGCCCAATTCTGCGGCGTATACGGGATCCAAGGCGTGCTCTGCGTCGATAAAAGCCGCCGTGCCCCCTGCCTTTTGACATTCTGCGATCGTGTGCAGGGCAACGGTGGTTTTTCCCGAGCTTTCAGGTCCGTAGATTTCCGTAATGCGGCCCTTGGGGATTCCTCCTACACCCAGGGCGAGGTCCAATCCGAACGAGCCCGTCGAGATACTTTCCACACTCAGCGTAGAATTTTGCCCCAGCGTCATTACGGAACCCTTCCCGTATGCTTTTTCAATTTGGCTTAACGCCGTTTCCAGTGCTTTTTTTCTGTTTTCCTGTGCATCCGCCATAATGTCCCATCCTCCGTAAATTCGGTTTCCGTCTATCTTACTAACGGTTTAATATACACTATTATACAACAATCGGGAAAGAAAAGCAATAGATTTTACTTTTTGTTTCGCTTTGCGTTTCATATTTTTATCAATTTGTTCGAAAATTCTCCACCGAAAATTTGTTTGGGAGAAAAAAATCGGAACATTTTGTATATTTTTTCATAAACGCTTGATTTTTGTCATTGAAAGGTATATAATTATTCCATCAAAAGTGTGGAGGTAAGACCAATGAGTTTCAAAAGCAAATATCTCAGCGACGTCTATGCAACCGTTGAGAAGCGCAATCCCAACGAGCCTGAATTTTTGCAGGCAGTTTACGAAGTATTGGAATCTCTCGAGCCTGTCATCGAGCAGAACCCCAAATATGAACAGTGCGGCGTGATTGAGCGTATGGTTGAGCCCGAACGTCAGATCAGCTTCCGTGTGTCTTGGGTGGACGATAACGGAACTGTTCAGGTCAATCGGGGATACCGCATTCAATTTAATTCTGCCATCGGTCCCTACAAGGGCGGAATCCGTTTCCATCCCTCGGTAAACTATTCTATTATGAAGTTCTTGGGCTTTGAGCAGACCTTCAAGAACAGCCTCACCGGCCTTCCTATGGGTGGTGGTAAGGGCGGCTCTGATTTCGATCCCCGCGGCAAGAGCGATGGAGAAATTATGCGCTTCTGCCAAGCGTTTATGACAGAGCTTTCCAAGCATATCGGCGCTGATACCGATGTTCCCGCCGGGGATATTGGTGTAGGTGCCAGAGAAGTCGGTTATATGTTTGGTCAGTATAAGAGACTCCGTAACGAATTTACGGGCGTACTTACGGGAAAAGGTCGTTCTTTCGGCGGTTCCCTCATTCGTCCCGAGGCTACGGGCTTCGGTGCCGTATATTATGTCGTGGAAATGCTGAAGTCCTTTGGGGAAGAAGTCAAGGGCAAAACTTTTGCGATCTCCGGCTTTGGTAATGTTGCGTGGGGAACGGCCAAGAAGGTTGCCGAGCTGGGCGGAAAAGTCGTTACTATTTCCGGACCGGACGGATATGTTTACGATGCCGACGGCGTTGTGACCGAAGAAAAAATCAATTTCCTTCTGGAAATGCGTGCCTCCGGGCGGGATAAGGTACAGGATTATGCAGATAAATTCGGTGTTCCCTTCTTCGCGGGCAAGAAGCCTTGGGAGCAAAAGGTTGACATTTGTATGCCCTGTGCTACCCAAAACGAGGTTCGCATCGACGATGCGAAGAACATTGTTGCCAACGGCGTGAAATATTACGCCGAGGTTGCTAATATGCCCACCACTGCGGAAGCCGTTGCTTACTTGAAAGAAAACGGCGTAATCATCGCTCCCTCCAAGGCCGTCAATGCCGGTGGCGTTGCCGTTTCGGGCTTGGAAATGAGCCAGAACTCGATGCGCTACAGCTGGACGGCGGAAGAGGTTGATGCCAAGTTGTATCAGATTATGGCTGACATCTACAAAAACTCCTACGAAGCCGCCAAGAAGTACGGTATGGAAGGCGATCTGATCGCAGGCGCCAATATCGCAGGCTTTGAGAAGGTCGCAGAAGCAATGATTGCACAAGGTGTGATCTGATTTTTCGATTTATCAACAAACAAAGACTCCCCGTCAACCGTATGGATGACGGGGAGCTTTTTATCGTTCGTTCAGGGGAACGTAGGGTCTTTCAGGCTTTACGCCGATGTAGGCGGGACGCAATATCTTTTCCGCGTTTTGAATTTCCTCAATGCGGTGTGCAGACCATCCCGCTACGCGAGAAACGGCAAAGATGGGGGTATAAAGCTCATAGGGCAATTCCAGCATTTTGTAGATCAGACCCGAGAAAAAGTCTACGTTGGGGCTTACGCCCTTGTAAATTTTTCGTTTTTCGCCAATGATTTCGGGTGCCAGCCTTGCCACCGTCTCATAAAGGGCGAACTCCTCTTGAAATCCTTTTTCTTCCGACAACTCTTTTGCACATACCTTCAAGATATCGGCCCTCGGATCGGATTTGGAATACACTGCGTGTCCCATACCGTAGATAAGTCCCTTTCGGTCAAAGGCCTCTTTGTCCAACAGAAGCTGCAGATATCTGCGTACGGCATCCTGATCCGACGTATCGACGGTCTGCTTCATATCCTCAAACATCTGCACGACCTTGACGTTTGCTCCACCGTGACGGGGTCCCTTCAGTGAACCCAAAGCTGCCGCGATGGCCGAGTAGGTATCCGTTCCCGAAGAGGTTACAACGTGGGTGGTAAAGGTGGAGTTGTTCCCTCCGCCGTGTTCTGCGTGTAAAACCAAGGCAAGGTCTAAAATTTTCGCTTCCAACGGAGTATATTTCCCATCCTCCCGTAACATTGAGAGGAAGTTTTCTGCGGTGGACAGGGCAGGATCGGGATTGTGGATGAACAGACTCTTTCCCTGATGATAGTGGCGATAGGAAAGATACGCGTAGACGGCAAGCATTGGAAACGTGGCAATCATCTGCATACTTTGCCGCAAGACATTTTCCACTGAAATATCGTCGGGATTTTCGTCATAGGCGTAGAGGGCAAGAACGCATCGGGAAAGAATATTCATCATATCTTTCCCCGGCGCCTTCAGGATCATATCCCGCACGAAGGACGGCGGAAGGCTGCGGTAATTTGCCAACTCCTCCGTAAACCTTGAAAGGTCTTTCTGATTCGGCAACTCGGAAAAAAGTAAAAGATATACGGTCTCTTCAAAGCCGAAACGGTGGTCCTTTTGAAAGCCTGAGACCAGATCTTTAATGTTGATTCCGCGGTAATACAGTCTTCCGTGACAAGGGATCAAGGTTTCGTCGGGGCCTTTTTCTTTGGAAAGAATGGTAGAGATTTCCGTTAACCCCGTCACAACTCCGTTTCCGTTCATATCTCGAAGGCCTCGGTTCACGTTGTGCTTCCGATACATTTCAGGGGTGATGCTGTGGTTTTGGTTTGTCCGATTTGCCATATCGCGGATGTAATCGGTAATTTCGGAGTAAGAATCTTTCATAGCAAATCTCCTTTCATTGAAATCCTTTGAAAAATGGGGCAATACTTCTTTCCGTATTACCCCTTATACGTACGACCATTACAGGATATTTCCATTTTTTAAGAACAAATAACCCAATCCCCTTTGGGGAAGATTTCCGTCCCGCAGCATTTTCAAATATGCTCGCTGCAAGGACGTTTCCGATGAATATGTCTCGGTTTCGCCTTTGTATGGGGTTAAAAAAATGCGCAACCAATCGTCTCGATTCGGACAGGAGATTTCTTGAGCGATGTCAAATAAATCTGCGAATTTACGGATGTTCGTGTCGGGGGAGAGGTAGTCTTTGTGGTTAGGGGCTAACAGCCAGGAATCGCATCGGAATTTTGCAATCCCGTCCGGGAAACGATCTGCATAAAACTCCGCGGCCATACGAAAGGACGTTATACAGTCGTCAACGAGCAATTTCCCCGAGGATGGGATATGCACGTTAATGACCCAATCCCCGTACCCTAATTTTACTCCGTTTTTCGTGTATTCCTCTGCGGATGGGTCATCTTCAAACTGCAGTCTTCCCAATGCAAAGCGAGATAATTCAAAAAAACGATCGAGCCAAGAGCCCACGAAAGTTCCCCAGATGTTAAAAATCTTTTTACATTCCAGCATTTTCCATTTCAGGTCCAGCATGGAATCGTGGTAGATTTTTACGGGGATTCCCGCTTGATCATACAATTCGCGGCAGTGCTTTGCCATACAGATGTACAACAACAGATCCAGCGTGTAGTGGTTAATGTTCGTTTTTTCTGCGATAAGTCTTGTTGCTTGTAATGCCTTGGAATGTTGAAAGGAAATGTCATCTCTTTCATATAAATCAACGTATGCCTTGAACAGCGGATAATATTCCGAGGCCTTGAGTGTTGCAAAATCCGACAAAAGCGATTCGATTGCCTCTGGCGGATAGTCGTATTCGGTGCAAAAGGATTTGATTTCTGCTTTCATAACGTAGAGTCCTCACTGCTTCCCGTAACAAGGTCTGCGCAATCCTTTGGAGGAAGGGCGGGAGAAATGATTCGGGCACGAATCGGGTGATTCTCGTTGATTTTTCTTAAAATGACGTAGTACACCGCCGTCAATGGGATCGCTCCCAGGGCGAGCCAAGGAAATACGGTGTATAAGAAGTACGCCAGGAACAAAATTGCGATTGGTGTTAAAAACAGATAAGAAAGGATCAGTGGTGCCGTTTTGTCCTCGTGGGTCTCTACGGTGACGTAATCTCCTTTCTCTGCACCGATATCGTTGTATGCACAGATGTCGACTTCCTTTTTATTGCAAATGCCTGAATTGGCACAATGCTCACAGGAAGCGGGACGGACGGAGCGAACGAATGCGAAGGGCTCCTTGATTCTAATTACTTGTCCGACGACTTTCATTGTGTGCTTCCTCCGATAATTTGTTCCGCGACACGGATGCCGTCTACCGCCGATGACATAATGCCTCCTGCGTATCCCGCACCTTCGCCGCAAGGATACAGTCCCGCTGCGCTGACGGCTTGCAGTGTTTCGGAATGTCGCAAAATCCGTAGGGGAGCCGAGGTTCTGGTTTCGGGGGCGGTCAGGACCGCAGGCTCGTCGCCGAGAATCCTCGTTTTGAATTTTGAAAATCCTTCCCGCAGGCGTGCCGACACGTCGGAAGGGAACAGTGCGTTGATATCATAGGGGATAACGGCGGGTAAGAACGTCGCCTGAATTCCTGATAAGGAGTCGGGGGATTCTTGGTTCAAAAACGCCTTTTCAGACGAAGCG
>JAGAOB010000065.1 GCA_017623895.1 Clostridia bacterium | reverse complement strand
TATTTATTATATAATAATTATAGCGTACTGTGAGCCGCCCGAATTTGAGGGTGCTTTGTTTTTGGTCGGCTCGAAGAATCAGAGAGGAGTATATCAGAATGGCGTTTTCCTTCCGTGGCGGAATCCATCCGGATTATCAGAAAGAAAAAACCTCCGCCAGCGTCATCGTCAGTAACCTGCCTCGCCCCGAAGCCGTGGTCATTCCCCTGTCTCAACACATCGGCGCCCCGTGTCAGCCGTTGGTTAAGGTGGGAGATCGGGTTTTGGAAGGGCAGAAGATCGGAGATTGCGAATCGGGATTGTTTGCTCCCGTTCACGCATCCATTACGGGAATCGTTCGGGCAATCGAGCCCCGCTGGAACGTTTCCGGGGTCAAGGTTTTGTCTGTTGTTATTGAAAACGACGGCACCGACGACGTGGTGGATACCGAGCCCTATACGGGAGAACTGACTGACCTTACCCCCGAACAGATCATTACTTATGCAAGAGAGGCAGGCATCGTGGGTATGGGCGGTGCGGCGTTCCCTTTGCACGCAAAGCTGCGTACGGCAATGGATCGCAACGTTACCTCGGTCATTATCAACGGCTGCGAATGCGAGCCCTTTATCACCGCCGACCATCGGGCGATGGTGGAATATCCCCGCTTTATCGTTACGGGTGCGGAGTTGATTCGTCAATGCCTTGGCGTGGACGACGTGGTAATCTGCGTTGAGGACAATAAGCCTGACGCCGTAGCTACGATGCGTGCCACCGCCGACGGAACGGGGATTACCGTGCTGGAGCTTCCCACCAAATATCCCCAGGGCGGTGAAAAGCAGTTGATCCGCGCTGTCACTGGGCGGGAGATCCCTCCGGGGAAATTGCCGATGGACATCGGCTGTGCCGTTTTCAACGTGGATACCTGCGCGTCTCTTTACCGTGCCATTTATCGGGGACAGCCCCTCATCAAGCGCGTGGTTACCGTCAGCGGCTCTGCCGTTGCAAGCCCCGCGAATCTTTTGGTTCGCATCGGGACCTCCTATCGGGAGCTGTTTCGTCATTGCGGCGGTTTTACGCGGGATCCCTATAAGATCATCACGGGCGGTCCGATGATGGGAACAGCCCAGCATTCCCTGGATATTCCCGTAGTAAAGAATACTTCCTCCCTGCTTGCCTTTGCGGAGAACGGGGATGAGGAATCCTTCTCCGACAGCGATACCTGCATCCGTTGCGGGCGTTGTGTTTCGGTGTGTCCTATGCGGCTGCAGCCTACGAAAATTTACGAAAACGCCGTTTTGAACCGCTTTGACGAATGTGCGGCTCTCAACGTTACGGATTGTATGGAGTGCGGAAGCTGTGCTTACGTTTGTCCCGCAAAGCTCTATTTGGTCCAGGCGATGCGTATGGCAAAAAGTCAAATTCCAAGGGAAGGAGCGAAGAAATGAGTACGAATCAATTTCTTGTCAATTCCTCTCCTCATTATCGGAGCAAGGATTCTACCGCAACCATTATGCGGGACGTGATTCTTGCCTTGATTCCCGCTTTGGGAGGATCGGTGATCTTCTTTGGGTTTCGGGCATTGACGCTGACCTTGGTGTCGGTTGCTGCCTGTATTGCCTTCGAAAGTCTTTTTAATTGGGTGACCAAGCGGAAGAATACCGTGTCCGATCTTTCCGCTGTTGTCACGGGAATGCTTCTTGCCTTTACCCTGCCGGTTACCACTCCCTATTGGATGGTTACGGTGGGAGGCTTTTTCGCCATTGTCGTGGTCAAGGGACTGTTCGGCGGATTGGGAAAGAATTTCCTGAATCCCGCTCTTGCCGCCCGCGCCTTCCTGTTCTCGTGGCCCACTATTATGACCACGTACACCAAGCCCTTCAGTAAAATTCACGGAGAATTATCCTTCATCTTCGGCGAGCCAATGTTCACCGACGGAGCCGTCCCCGATTCGGTGGACGCCGTTACGGGAGCCACGGCACTGAAGAGCCTGAATCAGGGAATCGTTCCCGATCTGGATCTTTGGGATATGTTTCTTGGGAATATTCCCGGATGTCTCGGCGAAACCTCCGCCCTTCTGATTCTCGTGGGATTGGCGTATCTTCTGTTCCGCAAGGTCATTACGTGGCATATCCCCGTTTGTTACGTGGGGACGGTAGCCCTTCTGACCTATCTGTTCCCTGTGGGTGGAATGGACAATCTTACGTATATGTCCTACGAGCTTTTAAGCGGTGGGTTGATGCTGGGTGCTGTTTTTATGGCTACAGATTATACGACCTCTCCCTTGAGCCGTATCGGTAAGATAATCTACGCCGTCGGATGCGGAGGGCTGACCGTTCTTTTGCGGACCTTCGGCTCGTATCCCGAAGCAGTCTGCTACTCCATTATGGTTATGAACGTGGTAACCCTGGTTCTCGATCGTTATATTAAGCCGCGGCGCTACGGGATCGGAGGGGAGAACGTATGAAAAAGTATCTTTCCCTCGGCGTTCGCCTTTCCTTGTTCGTTGCCGCCGTGGTTTTGATGTTGTCCGTGGTGAATCTCTTTACACGGGATATCATTGTTGAACGGCAACGGATTGCCGGGCAGGTTGCCCGCGAGGCCCTTCTTTCGGGTTCGTTTACCGAAATGACCGATTTCGTTATTCCCGAATCGGAAGCGAAGACCGTCACCGCCGTATACCGTGCGGAGCAGAACGGGGCCGTGGTGGGGTATTGCGTTGACGTCACCGTCAAGGGATACAACGAAATTACGATGATCGTCGGGGTCAATACCGATCTCACCATTACGGGTGTAAAGATCCTCAAGCAGACCGAGACGCCGGGCATTGGCTCCAAGGCTATGGATGAGAACGGCGCGTTTCTGCCTCAATTCAAAGGACTCTCCTCCCGAAATCTGGACTCGGTCACCGCCATCAGCGGGGCAACCGTTTCTTCCGTGGGGGTTCAGTCGGGGGTTCGGTCTGCCCTCAATGTCTGTAGCTTGATTCTGGAAGGAAAGGGGGAGTGATCCGTGGCAAAGGATAAGTTTTCCGTTAAGAAGGCCTTCCGTGACGGTCTGTTTGACCAGAACCCCATCTTTGTTCAGCTTCTGGGAATGTGTTCTACCCTCGCGGTGTCCACCTCCGTGTTCAACGGCATCGGGATGGGCTTGAGCGTTACCTTCGTTTTGATTCTCTCCAATCTTTTTATTTCGATGCTCCGTAACCTCATCCCCTCCAAGATCCGCATTGCGTCCTATATCGTTATTATCGCGGGCTTTGTTACAGTGGTGGATATGGTGCTGCAGGCATTTATCCCCTCCCTTGCGGAATCTTTGGGGCTGTTTATCCCGCTTATCGTGGTTAACTGCATCATTCTTGCCCGTGCGGAAAGCTTTGCTTCCAAGCACGGTCCGTTGCCCTCAATGCTGGACGGACTTGCGATGGGGATCGGCTTTACTGTGGCTTTAGTGATCATTTCCGCCATTCGGGAATTGCTGGGAAGCGGTACGCTTCTGGGCTTCAAGATTACGCCCCAATCCTTTTCGCCCGCGGTGCTGTTGATCTCTCCTGTGGGAGGATTTTTGGTGGTTGGCGGGCTGATTGCCTTGGTCCAATGGATCAAGAGCAAGAGCCGTTCCAAAAAGGAGGATTGACGTATGGCGAATATCTTCTTGCTGGCACTTACTGCCTTGTTGATTGAAAACTTCGTTTTCGTCAAGTTTTACGGGATATGTCCCTTTTTGGGAGTTTCTCAAAAAACCGATACTGCCGTGGGAATGGGCCTTGCCGTTACCTTTACGATGACCATCGCCTCGGCGCTTACGTGGTCCTTGTATCATTTCGTTCTCAAGCCTCTGCATATCGAATATCTCGAGACCATCGCCTTCATTCTTCTGATTGCTTGCTTGGTGCAGTTTATCGAGATGTTTTTGCAGAAAGCCATCCCCTCCCTCTATTCTGCCCTTGGCATTTATTTGCCCTTGATCACCACTAACTGTGCGGTTTTGGGGGTTGCCCTGCTGAATATTCAAAACAGCTATAACTTCATTGAATCCGTCATCTACGGCTTTTTTGCAGGACTCGGATTCCTTCTTGCGATCTTCCTGCTTTCTCTCATACGGGAACGCTTTGAATTTGCACGGATCCCCAAGCCCTTTCAGGGTGTCCCCATTGCCTTGATCGCAGGCGGTCTGTTGGCGTTGGCCTTCAGCGGACTGAAGCTGTCATTTTAAGGAGGGATAACGATGCTTGTATTACCCGTTTATTTTGAAATTCCTCTGACGGTGCTCGTTCTGGCTGCGGTAGCGTTTTTGTTCGGTGTTCTTCTTGCGGTTGCCGCCAAGAAGTTCGCCGTGGAAAAGGACCCTCGTATCGACCAAATTGCCGAGAATCTTGCAGGCGCAAACTGCGGCGGCTGCGGTTTTAGCGGATGCGCCGCATACGCAAAGGCCATCGTAGACGGCGAAGCTCAGGTCGGGCTTTGTCCCGTCGCAGGGGCTGACGCAAACGCAAAGATTGCTCAGATTATGGGTGTGGAGGTCAAGCAGCCTCAACGGATGCGGGCACAGGTTATGTGCAGCGGAAACCATTCCACCGCAAATTACAAATACCTCTACCGAGGTCTTGCGGACTGCCATTCGGTTTCCCGCTTGGGAAACGGACCGAAGGAGTGCAGCTACGGCTGTATCGGCTTGGGCTCTTGCGTAAGCGCCTGTGCCTTTAACGCCATCAAATTGGAAAACGGGGCGGCCTTCGTGGATTACGACCATTGCCGTGCCTGCGGGATGTGCGTGAATGCCTGTCCCCAAAATCTGATTGAGTTGGTTCCCTTTGAATCTCGTTATTGGGTGGCGTGTAAGTCCAAGGATAAGGGCGCAGTCGTTCGCTCCCACTGTCAGGTGGGATGCATCGGATGCGGAATCTGTGCGAAAAACTGTCCCAACAACGCCATTTCCTTTGTCGACAATATCGCTCATATCGATTATTCTCTCTGCAATCAATGTGGGCTCTGTGCCTCAAAATGCCCCCGAAAAATCATTCTTGACGGGCTTAAGTCCGATCAGATTATAGAAGTGGAGACGGCATTATGAGACGAGAATGGACGTTTCATCGGTCCAAGGGTCGAAATAAGCGCATTCTTTGGCTGATTCTGATCGGAGCGGCCTTGTTTGTGCTCGGCTTTTTCTCTGCACGCCCCATTTTACTGCTCTTTGGCCTCGTATCTTAAATTTTTCTTCTGTTTTACCTCCCCGAAGCATAGAATCTTCGGGGAGGTATTTTTATGAAGAAAAACTATTTTTATACAACCATTCAGGAGGAGTTTTCCCTGCTTCTCAAGGCGACTCAAACCTCGTTTAAGGAAGAGATCGAACGCCTTCAAATTGCTTGTTATCAGCGTCATAAGGCCCTTTGTCTTCATTTGATGCGAGACTTTATCACTCCCATCGCGCGGGAGGATCTTTACGCAGTTTCGTGGGGGATATGCTCGGTGTTCCAATCCCTGTTTTCCCTGACCGAGGAGGATCGAAAGCTTGCGGAAAAGTCCGTGCTTCTTCTCTCTGCGGAGCCCTTTCGTTTTGACGAGACTCCCTTGCGCCGTCGAGAGGATTTATGGGACGTTTGGGGAGATCCATTTCGTCGATCCCCGACCTCCCGGGAGTGCTTTTTTTCCTTGGACAGTCTTTCGGAGTGGTTGCTTTTAGCCGCCGTTCGAAACGCATAAATGCAATTTATGCAAATGGCAAATTTAGCGTGCCTTGATCCGTCTGCAGAGCGCTTCGTTCTCTATAAATCGACAAAAACCGCATAGAATGGGGATTATTTTGCTTTTGTGCAAAATGCCGAAGGGTTTTCCACAGTTGCATATACAAAACCGTGGATAACCTTGTTGATAATGTGTAAAACCGCGTATTTACCCACTTTTTCCCGTTTTGGGAAATTGTGGGAAATGTTCCGAAAAAATTCACGGAACGGCGCAAACCCTTGATACAAGGGGAAAAATAAAGTTTGTCCAACTTTTTCTTTTCCCCGCGTTAAAGGAAATATATGCAAAAATTTCCCTCGCCCATCACACACCAAAACGGTATAAAACGGTGGAAAATTATGTGGAAACGATAGGAACCCTTGGTGTTACAAGGTTTTTTACGCCTGATAGGCTGTGGAAAACTTTTATGGCGTTTCCAAAAATTACATATCGGTCCATCGGAATGAAAAATTCGCAAAAATCGAATTTATTTCGCATTTTTCTCTTTACAAAAAGAAAAAAATATGATATAATAATATATAGTTATATATTGTTTTCGATTGTGCGCTATTTTTTTCTTCGCGCACCCCGAAAGGAGAAAGAACTATGAGAATTAAAATTACTGCCGAAAGCACCCTGGATATGACGGAGGAGCAGCTCCAATCGTATGGAATCGTCAAGATTCCTCTGAAGGTTCAGCTGGGAGACGAGACCCATTTGGACGGTGTGGATCTGGATGCCCAAGGAATTTACGATTTCGTTGCCCGTACGGGAATTCTCCCCAAGACCAGCGCCATTGCTCCCGTAGAGTTTGAAGACTTTTTCCAAGAGCAGCTCAAGGATGCCGATGCCGTTATTCACTTCAGCATCAGCTCGGGGCTTTCCTCCTGTTATCAAAACGCCTGCCTTGCCGCAGAAGAGGTCGGCAACGTTTACGTGGTAGATACCAAAACCCTTTCCACGGGGATGGCCCTGCTTGCCATCGAGGCATGCGAGATGGCACAGGAAGAGAATGCCGACGCTGCCGCCATTGCAGAGGTCTGTCGCGGACTTGCGGACAAACTGAACGTGTCCTTCGTCTTGGGAGACTTGGAATATATGGTCAAGGGCGGCCGTTGCCCCGCCGTGGTTCGGTTCGGTGCCAATTTGTTGAAGCTGCGTCTGATTTTGGAAATGAAGGACGGAAAGCTGGGCGTCTGCGGAAACCTCAGAGGGAATCTGTCCCGCGTCAACGAGGCCTATATTGCAGGCCGACTGAAGGGGAAAAAGGTTCGTAAGAACAGAGTGTATTTCACCACCTCCTGCATAGAGGACGAGATCCCCAATCAAGGGAAGGAAATTTTGGAAAATATGGGAATCTTCTCCGAGATTCTTTCGTCCACCGCAGGTTGCACCGTTACCTCCCATTGCGGAAAAGATACCTTCGGCGTTTTGTTCATTGAAGAATAAGAGAAAAATTAAGGACTGAATTTTTATGAAAAAGCTTTTTACCTCCGAATCGGTTACCGAGGGGCATCCCGATAAGATCTGCGATCAGATCTCCGATGCCATCCTCGACGCTATCCTCACCAAGGACCCCGCCGCGCGGGTCGCCTGTGAGACCTTCGTTACCACGGGCTTGGTCAATATTATGGGAGAGATCACAACCTCCTGTTACGTGGATTTTCAAAAGATTGCACGGGACGTCATCCGTGAAATCGGCTACGATCGTGCCAAGTATGGATTTGACTGCGATACCTGTGCCGTTCTTTCTTCCATTGACGGTCAATCTCCCGATATTGCTATGGGCGTGGATCGTGACGGTGCGGGAGACCAGGGGATGATGTTCGGATATGCTTGCAACGAAACCGATACGCTGATGCCGCTCCCCATTTATTACGCCCATATGCTGGCAAAGCGTCTTGCCGCCGTACGCAAGGACGGAACGCTTTCGTATCTGCGTCCCGACGGTAAAACCCAGATCACGGCGGAATACGTGGACGGAAAGCCCACCCGTATCGATACGATCGTGATCTCTACCCAACATTCTCCCGAAGCAACTTCGGATCGGATTCGCGAGGATATGATCCGTCACGTGATCACTCCCGTGATCCCCGATTACCTGTTGGACGACGAGACCAAAATTCTGGTCAATCCTACGGGGAACTTCGTCGTCGGCGGACCGCAAGGGGATACGGGCCTGACGGGGCGGAAGATTATCGTCGATACGTACGGTGGAGCTGCCCGTCACGGCGGCGGTGGCGCTGCTTTGCGTGAGCTGGCCGATCACGGTCACTCTGCTC
>JAGAOB010000064.1 GCA_017623895.1 Clostridia bacterium | reverse complement strand
CTCCGTTCCTTGTTACTTTCTTGTGACAAAAGGTGGTTCTTGATGCAAAGGATATATTTTGCGCAATAAAGAGGAGAAGCAAACTAAAAAAATGAATTAACTCAAGAATTTCTATTTATAGTTTTATATTTTGACTTTAATATTGGGGTCATTTTCATCTAAACGATGAATTGTTTACCTCAGCGAAAATTAAAAGAAACTGTTTTCGATTTAATTATAGATTTTTTTGCCATTGCTGAGCCTTGTAGGTCGTTTTTCCATCGTTTCTCCATCATTTTTCCTCATAACATTACTCCAGAATTCATTCTCTAGTTACTTTTGTCATTCCAAGCTTTGAATGCTTGACATTTTATATGAAATATGGTACAATCATTACAGATTACATCGAAAAGTGGTGAGCACATTGGCGACGGCACATTATATGAAACGCTCGGAATTGGTCGACATTCCCGAGTTTTGCGTTCAATATTTAATTTATCTGCAGGTCGTTCGCTCCCTCTCTCCGCTGACTGTCCGCGAATATTATCTTGACTTGAGAACATTTTTTCGATACCTTAAAGTCGGAGACGTTCTCCCGGAGAATGAATTTAACCAGGTAGATGCTTCGGACTATTCTATTGACAGACTCAAAACAGTAAATCTCACAAAATTGCACGAATATTTGGCATTCAGACAGAGTGAACTTAATAATTCCGCCAGATCAAGAATGCGTAAAATTTCGAGCTTACGCGGGCTATACCGTTATTTAATGACGCAAAAAATGATTTCTGAAAATCCAACGTTAGACCTACGGTTGCCGAAAACCGAGAAAAAGCTCCCCTATTATTTGACATTTCAACAAAGCTTTGCGCTACTAACTGCAATTGATGGCAGATTTAAGGCTCGAAATCTCGCTATAATCACATTATTCTTGAATTGCGGAATCCGTCTTTCAGAACTCGTTGGATTAAACTATAACAGCATCAGCGATCGGAATCTGCGAGTCCGAGGTAAGGGGAACAAGGAGCGTATTCTATATTTGAATGATGCTTGTATTGCAGCCTTGAAGGCTTACACAGAAGAAAGAAAGGCATATACTTTTAAAATTTCAGAGCCTGAAGCATTGTTTGTAAGCCAAAAGGGGAATCGCATCTCACAACGTATGGTGCAAACGATGGTGAAAGAGTTTATGCGCCGCTGCGGAATTGACACCGACGTTTACTCCGTACACAAATTGCGCCACACGGCGGCGACATTGCTGTATCAAAACGGTGTTGACGTTCGTATTTTACAGGAAATTTTAGGTCATTCCAATTTGGGAACAACGCAAATCTACACCCATATTTCCAATTCCCAGATTGAAGAATCAATGAAATCTATCTCTATTTCCGACAAAATGGAATAAAAATATGCCGAAGCGGGTACTGTCCTTGCTTCGGCTTAATTGTATTTTTTTCTCAATCGATCTAATAGGTGGGTAAAATGCGTCGGTAAATCAGAATCAAATTCCAAGTATTGTTTCGTTATCGGATGGATAAATCCAATTTTTTTTGCGTGAAGACATTGACCTCGAAGGCCGAAGGATTCGGCATTCTTCGGTGCATAGATAGGATCTCCCACAATGGGATGACCATTATAAGACATATGAACACGGATTTGATGTGTTCGCCCTGTCTCGAGTCGAAACCGAACGTGGGAATATCCTTGAAACTCCTGCAAAACCCGATAATGTGTTACGGCGTTTTTAGAATTGACCATAGTTATGGCCATTTTCTTTCGATCCTTTGAGTCTCTTCCAATCGGGGCATCAATCGTTCCGAATGGCTCTCTTAACCGCCCGATAACGATGGCCTCGTATTCTCTCAAAAACGAATGCTCTTTAATCTGTTCCGCCAAACCGAGATGTGCATCATTAGTTTTTGCAACAATAAGAAGTCCTGAAGTGTCTTTGTCAATTCTGTGCACGATGCCGGGGCGTAAAACGCCGTTTATCCCCGATAATTCTCCTTGACAATGGTACAGAAGTGCGTTCACAAGCGTTCCGTCCAAATTTCCCGGTGCGGGATGTACAACCATTCCTTGAGGTTTGTTCACCACCAAAAGATGCGGATCCTCGTATGCAATTTCCAGGGGAATATTTTCGGAAACAGCTTCCAATACCTTGGGAGCAGGAATTCGGACAACAATAACGTCTCCCCTTTTGATT
This sequence comes from Clostridia bacterium, assembly GCA_017623895.1. Classification (GTDB taxonomy): domain Bacteria; phylum Bacillota; class Clostridia; order Oscillospirales; family UBA644; genus RGIG995. The sequence goes on along the minus strand of JAGAOB010000064.1, from coordinate 11,597 downwards.
TTTGCGCTTTTGACAACCTTTTTTCCGTTCAGTAGAACGTTTCCGTCTTCAAGCAAAACAGAAACTGCCGAGCGCGAAAAAATCTGCTCGGCGGTTTCATTTAATGCGATTGAAAGATACTTATCGATTCGTTCGAATTCAAATTCGTCCGAAACGGAGAACGTGCGTTCGGTCATTACTCTAAAATATCTCCTTTTGAAAAAAGGAACAGGATGACAAACAAAAAGCTTCCGCAGCATACGAAAATGTCTGCAACGTTAAAAACAGCAAAGTCGATCAGATAGAAATCGAACATATCCACAACAAAGCCGCGGGCAACTCGATCGATCATATTTCCGATACCTCCGGAAGCAATGCACACCAAAGCAACACGAGCGAGAGAAGAGCGAACCGTTCCTCGAAACAGTAAAATTACAATTAGCGAACACAGAAGAACTGTTAAAAGGATAAAGAACCAGGTCTTCCCTTCCAAAATGCTAAATGCAGCACCGGTGTTTTCACAATAATGAAGACGAAAAACACCATCCCAAAGCTCGTGAGTCGAAATTGGGCGGAGGTCACGGTAACAGAGCGCTTTAACTAACTGATCCAAGCCGACAATCGAAGAAAAGATCAGAAGATAACCGAACCATTCTGTGGAAGTAACGCGCTTCATACGAATTAGTCTTCGTCGTCATCGTCGAAGAAATCGTCATCGTCGTCATCTTCGTCACGGAAGAACAATTTCTTTTTCTTTTTGGGCTCCTTTTTCTTCTTTGTATCCTCGTCATCAAAGAGATCTTCCAGGCCTTTGGAAACGCGTTTTTCAGAGGCTCGCTTAGAGGACTTTTCAAAAAGGTCGTCATCAAAATCAACGATGTCCTGAGAGAGGTTTGCATCTTCCGAAATCATATCATATTTTTCTGCGGGAGAAACCTCCGTAACCACTGCAGGCGCGGCACTATCATTGAAGGACTGATTCAAAATATCCAACGTTTCCGAGCCGATTTTGACGTCTTCAAACTTCGTGTTGGGAATTTCTTCGATCATTTTAATATGAGCGGTATACATATCCATCAAAGAGTTTTTGAAGGATTCGATTTCGGCGGACAGCTTTTGCGTAACGGTATTTTGTCTGTTTGCTTCATATTGTGCGGTTTCGATCAGCTTTTTGGCATAATCTTCAGCATCAGCAACGAGCATTTGCGCCTTCTTACGTGCAGCTTCCAGCTCCTCAGAAGGATTCTGGGCAACAACAGGAGCCACGAACGGTTCGGGGATAGACACCGCGGGTGCTGCAGGTGTATCTGCAAGCTCATTCAGCTTTTCAGTCAAAAGATTGACTTTATTTTTAAGGGCATTGCGCTCTTCTAAAAGACGCGTATAGTCAACAAGAATCTCGTCGAGAAATTGATCGACTTCATCCCCCTTATATCCGCCGCCCTTGGTGCTGGTAAATTCTTTTGTTTCGATTTCTTTCGGTGTAATCATAAATAACTCCTCCTTATATGAAACAATTTATTACGTTTAAAATTTAATTTCGGGATCGAGCGTTGCAGCAATGTCCCCCGTGACTTCGATGCCGCCGGGAGTAATCAAAAACGTATTTGCAGCAACCTTCTTCGTATTTCCTTGCATTGCGTAGGCAACGCCGCTTAAAAAGTCAATAAAGTGGCGAGCATCCTTTGCAATCAGCTCCAAATTAAGAATTACAGATTCGTGATTCAACAGGTGATCTGCAATTGTCAGCAGCTGATCGTTCGAGGCGTCATTCGGACGAAACAGAACAAATTGTTTTTTTGCTTTTCCTGAAATATCGGAGGTCGGAGCCTCTCTCTTTTCAGAAGATGCATTTCCTTGGTCCAAATCCAATTCTTCCTCGTCTCTTGGAGCAAAACGGTCAAACAATCCCATAACAATATTTCCTTTCTCTCTCTTTTTATAGGTATAACGCTGTTCCAACACGAATCATATTGGAACCGTATCGGACAGCGGTTTTATAATCGTTGCTCATTCCCATAGACAAAATGTCCATATCGATACCGAAAGCTTTTGTGCTTCTGTAATGCTGATATAAGTCGTACATTCTTTTATAATACTCGTCCTTTGTTTCGATTGGCATAATCGCCATCAACCCACGGATTTGTATATTTTTTAGTTGAGAAACCTCTTCTAAGAGTTGATTCAGATCTTCTTCGTAAACGCCGAATTTTTGCGGCTCTTTTGCGATATTGACTTGAATGAGGATCTGTGTCATTTGGTTTGCGAGAGCCGAAAGACGGTCGATTTCTTGCGCCAAACGGAGAGAGTCAACAGAATGAATCAAATCAGCACACGCGAGTGCTTTTTTGACCTTATTCGTTTGAAGATGGCCAATCAGGTGACGTACCCCGTTCATCAAAGGAGCCCTTTCAACAAGAGCGGAAACTCGGTTCTCAGCAAAATTACGAACGCCAACCTCAGCAAGTTCCCCAATCACGGTTATGGGCTGATTCTTGGTAACGGCAACAATAGTAACGGATTGGCCGATGCCGTTGTTGGAGGTGATTTGTTCTATTTCATTGCAAATCTGCAGATAATTATCTCGGATCATCAGTTGATGTTGACTACCTTTCCGTCATAAACTTCTTTCCCACCGACAACAACGGAATCGTTTAGTATCAATTCTCTTCCGGAGGAATGGAGATTGGGAGATACCACGACAAAATCTTTTTCTTCGCTTCGGAATAAAACGGTGACGGGCTTAAAAACCAATTTCGCACCGGAAAGAACGTAGACGCCCGTCTCCCCTTCCGAAACGCGAATGGCATCCTTATCGATACGAAAACCGGTAAAAGAGCGAAGTATAATTTGTGCGTTGCAGATTCTCAAAGAAAAAAGTGCTTTGTTAAAGGAGGAACACGTAAACTCAAGGGTTACCTTGCCGTCCATAGGTTCAGAAATACTTGCAACGGTCATTGTTACTGTTTGTGTCCCGTACGCAGGCGTCTCAAGCCGTATCGTCCAGGTTGACCCAATCGAGAAAAGATCCGCATTCGATGCGGGAACGTTGCAGAGGAAGGTCCAATAAGAAAAATGCTGTAGTTTTCCGATATAATTAGAAGGACGGGTTTGGGGCGATTGGGAAAGTAAACTTTCAAGCTTCGTCGGATTCATATTCTTGTTTTCCGAAGCCTTCAAAAACTCGTATCCGTCAAATTGTGAGGAAAAATACCCCGCTTGAAATGCGTTAATTGCAGTTTGGCGAGAGGAGTTTCCCGTCAGAAGCGCGGTACGTGTTGATTCACAATTTGAAAGGATCTGGCGATAGTAAGACTTGTCCCCTGTCGCCTTTATATCCCGCTTTACAAAATACGAAACTACGTCGCGAGACGCTTCGAGAGAGTCTGACAGGTCTTCTCCCCCGGATGCAGAAAGATAAGCCTCTATGGCATCCTTCGTTCGAGAATCCAAGGTCTTTAAATCGTACTGCGTCGTTGCGGAAACACATTCCTCCAGCAACGAAATTTGACGGTCGATGGTTTCGATGGCAAGACGGTCCGCAGTGGAGGTTTCGACCGTGCTGTAGGTTGCTACAACGTCACTGATAGAGACACGATCCCCATCCGAGACCTTGTAATCGACCGACGCGGGGGCACTCGCCGCGGATACAGAAACTTCATCTCGAAGTGCTATCCCAACAACGTGCAGTGTCTCGTCGTAAACAATGGACTCTGCACGCTCCACGGTAATTTCCTCGGAGGAAAATATAGAAGGAACGATGCTTGCCGCCAGATAAAACAAAACAACGGCAACCATAATCCAAAAGAAAATGATGCTTACCTTACTTTTCATAGGTTCAAATGGGAGAAATCGTGGAAATGGCGTGCTTATAAATCATGCTTTCTTTTCCGTCCGATTCCAACAGAACAACGAAATTATCAAAGCTTTTTACAATTCCGCGCATCTGAAATCCACTGATTAAGTAAACGATAATGGGGGAACGGTTTTTACGGGCATTATTCAGAAAAACCTCCTGAATATTTCCGTGATTGCGTTCGACAGACTTTACTTCTTCCATCATATCAAGTACCTCATTGATTTTGTGCTGTGTGTGAAGTAAGTCTCAGGCGTGTCCTGCACTTACATATAACATTATAACATACTTATACGTGTTTGGCTATACGTTCGCAACAAGAGTTCAGAATATTGTCAAAATTCATTTGGTCGACAGAAAACCATTCGATGCGTTCGTCTCGTCGAAACCACGTCAATTGTCGTTTCGCGTAATTTCGGCTTTCTTTTTGAATCCGCAACACAGTTTCTTCCAAGGATGCCTCTCCCGCAAAATACGGCTCAAATTGACGGTAGCCAATCGCTTGTCGAGCCGTTCGAGAGCACGAAGCGTTACGAATAGACTGAACCTCCTGCAAAAGACCGTCCTGCATCATTTTCTCAACACGTTGATCAATACGGCCGTACAAATAAGCGCGATCGGCAGCGGTAAGACCAAAGCAAAGAAACTCATAGCGGCTTTCGGACTCCATTGCCCTTCGATTCTGCTCTGTTTGCGTAATTCCCGTATTGTGAAACACTTCAAGGCCACGAAGAATACGTTTTTTGTCTTTTGGAAAGAGTCGACCTGCCAATTCAGGATCAATCTTGGAAAGCCGCAACAGCATTTCCTCTCCCCCAAGTTTGTCGTAATCCGACTCCAAAGCATCGCGATAGGGTTGATCGATCGTCTCCTCCGACAATGAGAGATTGTTCAAAAAAGACGTAACGTACAGTCCCGTACCGCCTACGAGGATTGGCAGCTTGTTTCGGGAAAGAATTTCAGAAACACAACGGTTTGCGTCTTCAAGATATTGCTTTAACGTGTATTCTTCCCAGGGGTCAATGATATCCATCATATGGTGAGGAACGGAGTCCCTCTCTTCCTGCGTAGGCTTTGCCGTTCCGATATCCATTTTTCGGTAAATCTGCATCGAATCCGCAGAAACGATCTCGCCGTCAAATCGCTTGGCAAGTTCAATGGAAAGTTTGGTTTTCCCTGACGCGGTGGGACCGACGATTACAACAACAAGAGGCTTCATATAACAACTCACTTCAAACGTTTGAACTGTTTTTCAATGGATTTTTTCGTTAGGGAAAACACGATAGGGCGTCCGTGGGGACAATATTGCAACTCTGTTTCCCGTCGAAAATATTCAGCAACAAGCTGCGCCAGTTCAATGGATGTGGTCTTACTTCCGGAGCGAATCGATGCTTTACAGGCAAGGTCGTAATAATACTGATCCAGCATAGAATCACTTCGACCGACTGCTAAAGAATCTGCAAACTGTTGCAATAACGGCTCGGCTTGCTCGGGATCGATCAGGGCGGGAATCTCACGAATCAAAAGATCCTCTCCAAAGGACTCCAGGATAAAGCCGAAGCGAGAGAGAAAATCCGCATTTTCCGAAAGAATACGATTTTCGTCGATTCCAATATTCAAAACGATTGGCTGTAAGAGCGATTGCGACGGTACTTCACTCTTGCGAAGCCGTTCAAAATTCATTCGCTCGTGAAGAGCGTGCTTATCGATAAATAGGATTTCTTCCTCTTTTTCCACAAGAATATAACAATCGAAGCTTTCTCCAATAATTCGGAACGGCTTTTCAGTTTCAAAGAGGGCAGGCTCATCCTTATGGGATTTAATAAGAGGCGAAATACACTCGACCTTTGGCGGTTCTATTTCTTTCTTTTGTACAGGAGAAGGTGTCGGAACACTCGGTTCCTTTTTTGTTTCGGTTGGCACAATATGTGGAGCAACGTCCTTGAGAACAAACGACGGCACAGGGCGTGGATTGGCGGGTTTGGTAATAATCCAGCCTGCCTTTTCTGTCGTTTCCGTTTTTATTGTTTTTTCTGGCTTATTCGGAGCTTGAGCATTGAGCTTTGTTTCTTTTACGGGCTTTTCTATCGGAAAAACCTTTTGATACGGAACGGACTTAACGGCCGATACTGTGGCCTTGACAGGAGCCACGGTTTCCGGCATTTTCATTTCTACGATTCCGTTATCGGCAGCAAGTGCCGCTTCGGCAGCCTTACGAACCGCATAGGAAACTGCGTTTTCGTCGGCAAATTTTACCTCAAGCTTGCTGGGATGAACGTTGACGTCCACTTGGGAAAGGGGCATTTCTACAAACAAAACGCAGACGGGAACTCGTCCGATAAGCATCTTGTTATGATACGCATTTTCCAGCCCATTCATCAAGATTGGAGATCGAATGTAGCGACCGTTCAGGAAAAAGACCTGTCTGCTTCTGTTTGCCTTAGAGTAAATCGGCTTTCCAACAAGACCGTGTACACGGATTTCTCCCAAGGTAATATCCACAGGCAAAGACATTTCCGCAAATTCTTTTCCAAACACAGAGAATACCGTCTGAGTTAAGCTTCCGTTTCCGGGCGTATGCAAGCGATCCGACCCATTCACAGACAACCGAAAAGAGATTTGAGGATGAGACAAAGCAAGTCGCTCCACGACAGACTGAACAGCTCCCGCCTCCGCAGGCTCAGATTTCATAAATTTCAGCCGAGCAGGGGTGTTAAAAAAGAGATTTTGTACAGTAAAGCTCGATCCGTCAGGACAACCGCACTCCTCTTCCGAAAGAATCTCACCCTCGGAGACTTCAAAACGGGTTCCCGTTATGTTTTCTGCAGTCTTGGTCGTCAAGGTGATTTTCGAAACGGCGGAAATGGCAGCCAAAGCTTCCCCGCGAAAGCCAAGGGTTGCAATATGGTTCAGGTCTTCTTCTGAAGCAATTTTGCTGGTCGCGTGCTTCAAAAATGCGCGTCTGGCATTTTCCGCAGTCATCCCACTGCCGTCGTCTGTGATGCGAATCATTTCCAATCCGCCCCGACGAAGCTCAACAGTAACGTGCTTTGCCCCTGCATCGATAGCGTTTTCAACCATTTCTTTTACCGCAGAAGCAGGGCGATCAACCACCTCTCCTGCGGCAATCAAGTTGATTACAGAGGAATCAAGAAGACGGATTTCCGACATGATTCAATTTCCTTTCTTTGGAGTAAATCAGATGTCCTTTGCTTGCTTGGACAAACGATACAATTCATTCATAGCTTCCAACGGGGTCAGAAGCGTAACGTCGGTTTTTTTCAGAGTTTCGATGATCTCGTCTGCATATGCGGACGTCATCGATATTTGAAGATCGTCAACCTTTGTCATTGGCGTCGTGCAGGTTGGAGATTCGGATTCAAGGTCCGAAAGAATCACTTCAGCGCGACGGATAATTTCCTCAGGAACTCCCGCAAGGCGAGCCACCTCAACGCCATAGCTGTCGTCGGTACCCCCCTCAACGATCTTACGAAGGAACAGAATGTCTTTTCCTTTTTTCTTCGCCGCAATGTTGTAATTACGGATTCCCTTTATTTCCTGCTCCAAGGAGATCAACTCGTGATAATGGGTTGCAAATAAAGACTTTCCGCCAATCTTCTGCGTTGCATATTCCACGACGGCACGAGCAATGCTCATTCCGTCAAAGGTAGACGTTCCGCGGCCGATCTCGTCAAAGATCATCAGAGATCTTCTGGTAGCGTTCTTGACGATGTAGGCAACCTCGGTCATTTCAACCATAAAGGTGGATTGCCCCATTGCCAAATCGTCCGACGCACCAACGCGGGTAAAAATCTTGTCGCAAACACCGATGGTGGCACTGGAGGCAGGGACGAACGAGCCAATCTGCGCCATAAGAACGATTATGGCAACTTGGCGCATATACGTGGATTTCCCCGCCATGTTCGGCCCTGTGATAATAGCAGTACGATGATCTTTCTTGTCAAGATATGTATCATTCGGAACGAACATATCGTTCCGTAGCATTGCTTCTACAACGGGGTGACGTCCGTTTTTGATTTCAATTACGTCTCCCTCGTTGACAAAAGGACAGTTGTAATTATTCTTCAATGCTACGTGTGCAAGGGACAGCAATGCATCCAAAAGTGCAACCGCGTCCGCAGAACGGCGGATTCGGTCAAGAGCATCTGCAAGCTGCTTTTTCAATGCAGTGTACAGGTCATATTCGATTTGAACGATCTGCTCGTTTGCGGTAGCAAGCTGAGACTCGATCTCCTTTAATTCGGGCGTTATGTAACGTTCCGCATTCACCAAGGTTCCCTTACGAATGTAATGCTCGGGAACGAGGTGGGTATTGAGCTTGGTAACCTCTAAAAAATAACCAATAATTTTGTTGTAACCGATTTTCAGGTTCTTGATTCCGGTTTTCTCTCGTTCCGCGGCTTCTATATTTGCAAGGACCTGCTTTGTGTTCGAAAGAAGATCTCGAAGCTCGTCCAGCTTTTCGTTATAACCCTTGCGAATAATCTTTCCCTCGCGGATCAAAATGGGAGGATCCTCCACCACTGCAGATTCAATCATTGAGGTCAGATCCTCTAACGGATCCAGATCAGCATATACCTTTTTCAAAAGATTTGCTTCCATCGGTTTAAGGATCCGCTTAATTTCCGGGAAAGCAGAAAAGCTGACGCACAACGCCCGCATATCCTTCGGATTCAGGGTATCATAAACAATTTTCGTCATTAACCGTTGGACGTCGCGGACGTTCACCAAAAGCTCGCGCAACTCGGTTCGCTCCAAATGAGAATCGTACAGCGTACGAACAGCGTCCTGCCGCGCCATAATAGACGGGATGTCCAACAGCGGCTTTTCTAAAAATTTACGCAGCTGACGGGCGCCCATAGCGGTTCTGGTCTTATCCAAAACACCCAAAAGCGACCCTTGCCGCTCCTTCGATCGCAGCGTTTCCACGATCTCAAGATTCCGCCACGTGGAATAATCCAATTCCATATGATCTCCATCGGTCAGATAACGGAGGTTTTTCATATGAGACAGATCGCAAAGCTGGGTCTTTTGAAGATAATCCAAAAGACCGCCCGCAGCTTTCAGTAAAAGATCCGCCTCGGGAAGATCTAAATCACGAATACTTTTCCCCGTTTGTTGCTCGACTCGACGAATGCAGTCCTTCAATCGGAAGCTTTCGGCAGATCCTTCTTTAACGGTACAATGCCCTAATTTTGTAAAATAATCTCGAATCAGCGCAGATTCCCCTGCGGTTTTATTGAGGTATGCTTCTCTGGGAGCATAGCGACACATATGCGACAGCAAGGACGGATCCGACGTCTTAAATACATCCGTGAGGAAGAAATCCCCCGTCGTGACGTCGGCATAACAGAACGCAACCTTTCCCTCGTCGGAGCAAATACCGACGATATAGTTGTTTTTCTTTTCGTCCAACATCGCAGGATCGGTTACCGTTCCCGGGGTGATGACGCGGGTCACTTCCCTTCCCAAAACCTCATTGGAATTTTCCGCTTTGTTCTGTTCACAAATGGTAACGCTGAAGCCACGGGAAACTAAGCGTGAAATGTAATTGTCCACGCTGTGGAACGGGACACCGCACATCGGTGCCCGTTCGTCAAGACCGCAATCCCGTCCCGTAAGCGTTAAATCCAATTCGCTGCTGACGGTTCGAGCATCATCAAAGAACATCTCGTAAAAGTCACCGAGACGATACATAAGGATGCTGTCCTTATGCTGTTGTTTTAATTCGAGATATTGCCGCATCATAGGAGAAAGCTTGTTTACGGGGATCACTTCTCCATTGGCGGTGATAATTTCAGACATTGTATTTACATCCCTGTTTTACAAAGAATTTTAGTGGCACCCGGAGCAACCGGAGCAATTCCCGCCGCAGGAGTGAGGCTCCTCACCCGTAACGTGGAAATTAATAATTTGATAAACTCCGTTGACCATTTCCTGCAACGCTTCCGATGCATCGGAAAACTGCTTCATCACAGGATGGGAAATTACTTTGTCATACGCAGCATTCATCGTATCACGCATACTGTTAAGCATTTCCTCGTCCTGATCCTCTGCATTTTTCTGCAGTTCAGTCATCAGCTGCATACGACGAAGATTGTATTCGCCAATAAACATCTGCAGCTCGGAATCAGTTTCCTGCAAGGCTTTTGCCTCCGCGTATTTCTTGAATTCATCGCTCGCCTCAATGGCTTCGCCTAATTCGTGAGCAAGTTTGTTGAGATCGGTCATTTTCTTTTCCTCATTTCAATAATTTTTGTTTTCAGTATCACAAAGGGTTCCGTACATTCCCCAATTCAACGCTCGGTCGATCCGCACGTTTGCCTTAGATCCTGTCGTAAGATTCCCTTGAAAGTGAACCAGCTTATTGTTTTTCGTTCGTCCGTCACAAAGGGAAGGGTCTTTTTCATTTTGCCCCGTTACAAGAACTTCTACAACCTGTCCTACCAATTTTTGATTTGCCTGTGCAGATAATTCGCTTTGTAAGGCAGAGAGACGACGGTATCGATCTCCTTTTATCTCGTCGGAGATTTGTCCTTCCATATCTGCGGCGGGAGTTCCGTTTCTGGGAGAATAAATAAACGTAAACAATCCGTCAAATGCGACCTGGCGAATCAGTGACAGAGTTTCTTGAAAATCTTCCTCTGTTTCCGTAGGAAAGCCAACGATAACGTCCGAGGTGAAGACCACATTCTCAATTCGCTCTTTTGCAAGAGAAATCAACCTGAGATAATCCTCGCGGCTGTATTTTCGATTCATCAGGTTCAAAATGCGATTGCTTCCCGACTGAAACGGCAAATGGAGATGGCGGGAAACGTGAGGGCAGTCTGCGATGGTATCGATCAGCTTTTCGGACACGTCCTTCGGATGGGACGTCATAAATCGAAGAGTGTAATCGCCCTCGATTTGATCGATATCCCGCAGGAGATCGGAAAAATCGTAATCAATATCCAAATCGTTGCAGTAGGAATTGACATTTTGTCCCAGCAACGTAATTTCCTTGTACCCTTGACGAATCAGCGATTCAACTTCCTTCAAAACCTGCCGGGGAGCACGGCTGCGCTCTCGTCCACGGACGTGGGGAACGATGCAATAACTGCAGAAATTATTACAGCCTGACATAATAGAGACCCACGCACGGGTTTTATCCGAGCGCCGCAATGGGAGTCCTTCGGCAATATTCCCGTCCGAGGCGGGGTCGTCAAAAACGCGATCACATTCCCCTGAAAGAATTTTGAAGAAGTTTTCAGGAAAACGGTATAGAGCGTGAGGTCCAAACAACAGATCCACGTGGCGATATTTCCGACGGATCTCTTCGGACACCGCAGATTGCTGTACCATACACCCACAAAGAGCTATGATCACGTCAGGACGGTTCCGTTTCAGGGAGGAAAGTGATCCCACCGTTCCGTATACCTTTTGCTCGGCGTGATCCCGTACGGCACAGGTGTTAAAGAGTATAAAATCAGCAGCTTCGGGAGAATCGGTAAAAACGAATCCCATCTCCTCCAGCATTCCGTTGATTCGTTCCGTATCATTTTCGTTTTGCTGGCAACCAAAGGTTTTCGTGTACGCCGAAAGAGGGTGGCCAAGCTGTGCTTGTCGTTTTTCTGTTAAGGCTCTGACCGACTGAATAAAATTTCGTTGCCGCAAAATTTCTTCGTCTGCAATATATTTATAATTCGACACAACGTGTTCCTTTCACCTATAGCTATCTCTATTATAATACAAAATCATAATT
>JAGAOB010000063.1 GCA_017623895.1 Clostridia bacterium | reverse complement strand
ACGTTTACCGTTTTGTGCTCGTCTTTTTGTTTATTATTTTTGTTATTGGGACTTTTTTCTTCAGGAATCTCATTTCTTTTTCAGATTTTAGCGATCTTCTGTCTTGTGTTATTGCTTTTCGTGTGGTCGATTCGATGGTCCAAAAAAAACGGAATACAAAAGATTTTCGGCAATATATTAAAATGGTGCATCATCACGGTTGCGTTGATTTTATTTGGATTGTTCATTTTTGTTGAAATCAACATTTTTTCGCACCACAATGGCGATGCTGAGATCCCCGATTCTGTGCAAACGGTGATCGTATTGGGTTGTAGTGTAAGAGGGGAGACTCCTTCCCTGATGCTTCGGTATCGCTTGGAGGCAGCTCTGGAATGGATGACGATGCATCCCAATTCCGTGGCCGTTCTCTGCGGTGGACAGGGTGAAGGAGAGGATATTTCGGAAGCGGAATGTATGAAGCGTTGGTTGATGCAGCACGGGATTGATGAGTCTCGGTTGAAAAAGGAGGACACGTCGACCAATACTCGTGAAAATATAAGAAATGCAAAAAAGATCGTTGACGACAACACGGACGATCCTACACAAGCCGTCGTTGTATCCACAGGATTTCATTTGTTTCGCAGTAAACGCATCTGCGAATCAGAGGGGTTTTCCGCTTACGGAATTGCGGCAAAAATGCCGGAGCTTCCATTTTTTCATCTAAATTATTACTGCAGAGAATTTGCCAGTGTTCTCAAAATGTATTTACAGGAAATAATTGCATAAACTGTAGAAAATATTCTTCTACGGTGAAAGTATGAAAAAGAAGCTGCGTTTTTTGATAAATATTGCTTATTGGGGGACGATTTTCGGAGCGATTCTTTTGTTGTTTCGATATGTAGTTCCTCCTGCACTTCCGTTTTTGATTGGTTTTGCAGTAGCGTCTGCTCTGAACCCATTGATTGGAAAAATTTCTCGTATCTCTACCCGCACATTCTCCTCAGTGATCGTTATTCTTCCGTTTTGGAGCATTTTGCTGTTCCTGTTATGGAAAATAGGCGTACTGATTTACGGGGAAGCTGTTGAGCTTTTGCAGTGGATACAGACGACGGATTTTGAAGCACTTTTCTCGTCTATCGATTTACCCTTTTTGAATGAAGACGCCGTATCGTGGTTTGCGGAAAAGGCGGATGCGCTTCTCCCCGCGCTGTTGGATTTGTCTCAAAATGCACTGATAAAGCTTTTGAATGTTTTGATCGAATTGCCCGGTGCAATCATTTTTTCCTTTGCTATGATTGCCTCCTCCCTCTTGTTCTCGATTTCTTACCCCAAAATTGAGCCATTTGTTCTTCGGCAGCTTCCGATACGGTTACAGGCGGAATATTATGATATTAAGGACTTTCTTTTGCGTAAAATCGTACGCTTTTTCAGAGCGCACGGAATTATGTTTCTATTTAATTTTACGGAGTTGTTGATTGGGCTTTGGTTCTTAAAATCCCCCTATCCGTTGATCTTTGCTGCGATTATAGCATTAGCGGATCTGCTGCCTTACGTGGGAATGGCATCGGTCCTCGTGCCGTGGGGATTGATTCGATGGCTTCTTTTTTCCGATCCGTCGCAAGGAATAGGTTTGATTGTACTTGCGGTAATCGTTACTGTTGTACGAGAGCTTCTGGAGCCTCGTATTGTGGGAAAAAACATCGGTTTATCCGCACTCGCCACATTGTTCAGTATTTATTTCGGAATAAAATCGATGGGCTTTTTTGGCGCAATTGTTTTCCCATTACTATTTTTGTTTTTGAAAGAATGGAACGAATCGGGACGGATTCTACTATGGAAAAACGAACCCGAATAATTCATAATGGAGGTAACGCTATGTTTGTTCATACCAATGAAGTAGAGATTAAGGATCCCTTTACCCTGATCGGCAAGGAAAAGCTTTTGCTTTCCGCGGGAACGAGGGAATGCTGCAATACGATGACGGCGTCTTGGGGTACGATGGGAATTCTGTGGAATAAGAGGGTTGTTTGCGCTGTGATTCGGCCTCAACGGTACACCTACGACTTTTTTGAACGGGAACCTTATTTTACAGTATCGGTTCTTTCAGAGGGGCACGAGGATGCTTACCGCATTTGCGGAACTAAGTCGGGACGAGATTGCGATAAAATTACTCTTGCGGGGTTAACGCCGTATTTTGAGGATAACGCCGTTACCTTTGAGCAAGCACGCGTTGCAATCGTTTGCAAAAAGATCTACGTTCAAGATCTGGACCCCGCGGGCTTTCTGGACGATGAGATTGATCGTCATTACGCATTGAAGGATTATCACCGTCTTTATTGCGGAGAAATCGTAGATATTTTGAAGAAAAATTAAAATGCTTAAAATGCCCCGTCGTATAGACGGGGCATTTTTGTTTATAATAAGGAAAAAGAAAGGAGAGCGGAAATGAAAGGCAAGACGCAAAAAAACGATTTAATGTGTGAGTCGACGTATTCGTTTCCCGAATTTAAGATTAACGCTTCGGGCGAATTGTCTCAAGATGCTCCGCTGTCCTGTGTGCTTTCTGAAAATCGGGATATGTTAAAAAGCGTGTTTTTGGGAGACGAAACCTTTATTTGTCGAAGCTTTTCTTCTGAAAAAGTAGGGCTCGCCTCGTGCTTTGCCGTATACTTTGACGGAATGATCAAGAACGAAATCGTTTTTGAAAGCGTCATTCGTCCCGTCATTGAAGCGGATATTCCTATTACATCTGCAGAAATCCTTGCCCAGCGGGTAATTTTTAACATTGATACAAAAATTATTACCACTGCAAAAGAATGCTTTGAAGCGATGCAGATGGGGGATACCGTTGTCTTTTTGGAAGGTGCTCGCCGTGCCGTTGTTGCCAGTACAAAAGGATTTCCCGTGCGTACTCCTCAAGAGCCTACGGCCGAAAAAGCACTTTTAGGTCCCCGCGAGGGGTTTACCGAGTCCGTTATGATGAACGTGGCAATGATACACCGTAAATTGAAAACCATTGATTTCCGTGCGGAAGGATTGACCTTTGGTACCCGTACAAACTGCAAGGCATTTTTGTGCTATTTGAACAGTGTTGTTCGTCCCGAATTATTGGAGGAGGTCAAGCAGCGCCTTTCAAAAATTGATATAGACGGGGTTCTCGATGCGAACTATATTGTGGAACAGATCTCCGATCAGCCTTGGTCTCTGTTTCGTACAGTGGGCGTAACCGAGCGCCCCGACGTGGTTGCCGGAGGATTGCTGGAGGGTAGGATTGCCTTGGTTTTGGACGGCACCCCCGTCGTTCTTGAAATGCCTCATATTTTTGCAGAAACCTTTCAGGTTGCAGAAGATTATTATCAAAACTTTTGGTTTGCGTCTATTGGAAGACTTCTGCGTGTTATCTGCTACTTTTTATCTATAACCGTCCCCGGTGTGTTTGTTTCTTTGGTTTCGTATCATCAAGAATTGCTTCCCACAGATCTTGCTTTGAGCGTAGCGCAAGCGCGGGTTGGAGTTCCTTTTCCCATTGCCGTGGAATGCTTTTTGATGATTGTGATATTCGAGATTTTGCGGGAAGCAAGTCAGCGCCTTCCCGATAGTATCGCCCAAGCCTTGAGCATTGTTGGTGCCATTGTGATCGGCGATGCGGCGGTCTCGGCCCGATTTATCGGTTCGACAACCTTAATCGTTGTTGCTTTTGCGGGAATTACGGGTTTGATTTCCCCAAGGTTGGAAAACTCCGTTATCGTACTTCGATTCTTTCTTTTGATGTGCGGTTCGGTTTTGGGATTGTACGGCATATTATTCGGAATTGTTGCCATCGTTTTGCATTTGATGACGATAAAATCCTTCAGCGTTCCTTATCTATCATACTGTTTTTCTCCCCACGTTCAAGATCAAAAGGACATTCTTATCCGCGCTCCGTGGTGGTTAATGCGGACAAGACCAACAGTTTTTGCGCGGGATCAGATTCGCAGAAAGGAATAAAATGAGACGTATTTTATTGTTGCTTCTTTCGGGTTCAATTCTAATCTCCCTTTTCGGATGCTACGATTACAGAGAGGTCAACGATACTGCTATGGTAGCGGGAATTTCGATTGATCAAGGGGAAGATACGATATACGCGGTGGCTGTGGAGGTCATTCAGCCATCGGATTCTGAGAAATCGTCTCCTAAGGCAAAGGTTTTAAAGGAAACAGGCAACAGTGTAGAGTATTGTTTGAAAAAGCTCGTTAACGCAGCGACGAAGGACTTGCAGTTCAGTCATTGCAAGCTGATCTTATTTTCGGAGAAAATTGCGGAGCAGGGGATTTCGGATTTGGTGGACTACTTTTTACGAGATACTGAATATCGTGCAGATCTGCTTCTTGCCGTTGTTTCGGGAAACGATGCGTCAGAAATGCTTTCCTCGGGTGAAAAAGAGTCCAGAATTTCTTCTTATGATTACGCCTCTGTGATAGAGAATTCTTATGCGGAAACGGGCTCTGTCCCCCCCACCAAGCTGTATCAATTTCCTATGGATGGAGAATTGTCAATGTTACCCGTGTTTGAAAAAGCGGATGGTATGTTTTCAATCTCTGGAAGTCAAGGGTTTCGCAACGGAAAAAAATATACACAGGTAGATCTTGGATTTACGCAAAGTGTTTTGTTGATTTCGGGAGAATATAAAAAGGGCGAATTGCTTCTTTGTACGGACGATGGAAATGAGGTTCCCTGTCAGATCCGCAAGGTTAGCACCAAAAAAGAAATTGTAGATGGATACCCTATTGTCGTTTCCGTTGCGTTAGAATGTAACATCCTCTTGACCACGTTACCCGAAGGCTTTGACATATCGACAGAAACGGGAATGGAAACGTCAGAATCGGAAATTGCCCGTCTATTAACAAAAAAATTACAAGACGATTGGAATTACGCCGTGCAAAACGGAATCAGTGATATTTTTGGGCTCGAAATATACGTTTATCGCCACCAGCCAAAAACCTATCAAAAACAGAGTGAACAATTTGATGGGGTATGGGTTCAATTGAATCCGAGCTGCAGCGTAGAGCTTGCAAATTTCGGCTTTTCCAATGAGAGGATTTTTGAATGACTCGAATATTGTTTCCGTTGTTGTTCGCTACAGGATCGATGCTTTTGAATCTTAGATTTACAAGCACAAAACGAGAACGTTGTGTGAGCATTGTAATTCTTTTAATTGCCACGACCTGTGTTGCGTTGTATGCTTACGGAATTCTTGGGGTCGGGGTATCTTCTTGGATTTTAGAGTTTTTTGGAAAGGTAGGGCTGGTTCCGTGAAAGCTTCTTCACACCTTCGCAGTCGCGTTGCCTTTGCCGTATTATTTTTGATGGGTGCCAACCTGTTGATCGGCAACAGTTACCGTGCGGAGCAGGACACCTGGATCTCAGTATTGCTTGCATCGGTTGTATTGGTTCTGTGGACGTTTGTTCTTGCTCGAATTTCAAAGCTGTTCCCCGGAAAAGATGTTTTTTCGCTACTTGCAATGCTTCCAAAATGGATTGGATTTCCATTGATTTCCATTACGACGTTTTACTGCTTTAGCCAGACTGTAATTACGTTACGAGTATATAGCGGGTTCGTCCATATCGTATCCTTACCAAACACTACGATACTCATTCTTTTGGTTTTGATCTCTCTGACCGTGTGGTTTTTTCTCTTAAATGACAATGAAGTATTGTATCGTTTTTCTTATATAACAATCATTCCAATAATTTTTATCGTTTTATTATTGTTTGTTTTTTTAGCACCAATGTTCCGTGCGCAAAATCTATTTCCTATTTTTTACAATAATACAGGCGACGTGTTGTATTGCACAGCAGAAAATTTTGCATTTCCATTTGGCAATATATTTTTGCTTTTGGGTATTTCCTTTTGTCCCAACGAACCAAAAAAAGAAAGGAACGTATGGATTCTTGTTGCAATTTTAGCCTGTTTGCTAACTCTGATTATCGTATTTCAAAACCTGCTGTTATTGGGCGGGAAATTGTCCAATGCATTAGATTTTCCATACAATTTTGCCGCGTCTCTGGTCAACGTAGGGGATTTCTTTTCCCGTATTGAGGTGTTCTCGTCTCTGTTTTTCTTCTTGTCAGCAATCGTCCGATCTGCCTATTTAATGAAGCTGACCTCGCGGGGAGTACAAAGGCTCGTTTCGGTCTCGCAAAAAGCTGTTGCATTCCCATTGATCACACTCTTATGCGCCTATTCCGCAATTGCTTTTGAAAATACGAACTCCGTTTTTAATTTTTTACAGGTTTTTCCTTATATTGCATTTTTAGTGCAATTCGGGATTCCTCTTGTAATATGGTTTGTGTGTGAAAGAACCGCCCGAAGGAAAAATGAGGAAAGGGGAGAGCTGCCTAAATACACTTTTCGGATGTTATAAAAATGGACGAACAAAAATAGCAATTCTTCTTGAAAAAGTTTACAAAAATGCCAACAATAACGCCTTGACATTCCCGTGAAAATATGCTATAATATCCAAGGTAAATTTCATATGCGGGTATGGCGGAATTGGCAGACGCGTTAGATTCAGGTTCTAATGGTCGCAAGGCTGTGCAGGTTCAAGTCCTGTTACCCGCACCAAAGCAGTCAAACCCGAACCTTTTACCAGTTGGTGAAGCGTTCGGGTTTGTTGTTTCCTTAAAAGATATTAAAAATGCCTTTGT
>JAGAOB010000062.1 GCA_017623895.1 Clostridia bacterium | reverse complement strand
CCGGAAATCGGTCATATCGTCCATTCCTCTGCCGTTACGGATGTTATAACTCATGATACGCAACGCGTTATTTTCGCGTTCGCTCCTCTCCTTCGAGTAGACTTTCCCCAGAGGCAACAACAACATCAATGCCGCCGCCAGCCAAACCGCTTGTTTCATTTTATCGCTCTATTTACAAATTTGACGCAAAAGTAGTTATTTTCATTTGGAACACCATACATAATCCACGTTACCCGCCGGCACACCAGCAGCAGGAAGCTGGAAAGATTTCCGTTCCCCTGGCAGGAAACGGGAGTTCCCTCAGCGGGAAACGGATGTTTCCTCGGCAGGGAACGCAAATTTCCCTATAAGGGAACGGTAGGCAGCCCTACGGCTTTTTACTCAGAACAGGGCGTCCAACGTCCGTATCATAGCGTCAATATCCTCTTCCGTCGTATCCCACGAAGTGACAAGCCGTGCTTCGTTGGCTTCTTCATTCCACATATAGAAGAAATATTTCTCTTGCAACTTCTTTAACGGTTCCGTGGGGATGGTAAAGAAAAGCTGGTTGGATTCTATTTTCTGGGTAAACCGTATCTGCGGATACTTTTTCAACGCTTCAGCCAAACGATAAGCACTATGATTAGCTCTTCTTGCGTTTTCCAGCCACAGGTCATTTTCAAGATAAGGGATAAACTGACAGGAAAGATAACGCAGCTTGGAAGCCAATTGAGCAGATTGCTTTCTGAAATACTGCAAATTTTCGGTTATTTCCGGACGGAAAGAGACGACTGCCTCTCCCATCATCATCCCATTTTTGGTTCCCCCGAAACTGAGGATATCCACCCCGGCATCAATGGTTATCTCTCGCATCGAACAATTCAGATAAGCGCAGGCATTCGCCAAACGTGCACCGTCCATATGCAGATACATGTCATAAGAATGCAACAGATCGGCAATCGCCTTGACCTCCTCGATCGTATAAATCGTCCCCAACTCGGAAACTTGTGAAATATAGACAGCTTTCGGCTGTGAATGATGGCAGACACCGAAATTATGCAGCCGAGGTTTGATCAATTCCGGTGTCAGTTTTCCGTCCGGAGTCGGAATCGTCACGACAGCGCAGCCGGTCATACGGGCAGGAGCACCACACTCGTCCACATTAATATGAGCTGTTTCAGCACACAAAATACTATTAAACGGACGTGTCACTGCCTGCAAAGCTACAGCGTTCGCCCCCGTTCCGTTAAAAACAAAAAAAGGCGATGCCATTTCGCCAAACACTTCTCTTATTTTCGCTGTAGCTGCTGCTGTCCAGGGATCGTCACCATATCCTACTGCATGATTATCGTTCGCCTTTATCACAGCATCCATCACCAAAGGATGAACGCCCGAATTATTATCACTTGCAAAACTTCTCATTTCCGTTTAGAATTTTGCGCCAAAAGTAATAAAAATAAACGGGAGCACCTCTTGGATACCCCCGTTTATTTTTTCACATATTTATTTTAAACTTCACCTCAACTCCGATGAAAATCTTTCAAGACTTTCTGTAATTCCTGACGAGCGAAGAAGATACGACTCTTAACCGTCCCCAGAGGAACACAGAGCTTTTCTGCAATCTCATTATACTTGTAACCACTCAAAAACATGGAGAACGGAACCTTCAGTTCATCGTTCAGACTATTTATCGCTTTTGTTATTTCTTTGATCTGATAAGCACCGTCAGGAGAATCAAAACCTGAATCATTCACTACATCCAGATTATACAGGTCGACACCTTGGTCAACGACAGTCTGTGTACGAACGATTTTATGGTAATTATTTATGAAGATATTACGCATCACAGTTAAGACCCATCCTTTGAAATTAATATTATCTACAAACTTTTCCTGATTGTCCAAAACTTTCAGCGTTGTGTCTTGCATCAAATCCTGGGCGTCATCCCGATTTGCGGTGAGCATTAATGCAAAATTCATCATGTTTTCTTGCATGCTCAATAATTTTTTCTGAAATTGCAACGCATTCATATTACTTATTTTTTTATTTGTTTAATACCGGTTTGGCATTATCCTTCAGCATTGAAGGACATTACAAAT